>CAZIVY010000605.1:0-4678 GCA_964542505.1 uncultured Rhodospirillaceae bacterium | reverse complement strand
ACAGGTGCTGATGCTGTTCGGCGACGGCTCCATTACGGGCGGCATGATCCCGAAGCTCGAAACCTGCCTCGAGGCGGTGCGCGGCGGCGTGCAGGCGGCGCACATCCTGGACGGGCGCGTCCCGCACGTGCTGCTGCTGGAGATTTTCACCGAGCACGGCGTCGGCACCATGATCGCGGCGGAACCGGCCGCGGGGTAGCGCCGCATTCAACTGACTTGCGTTGCCGTCCGTGCTTCGCGACGCCGCGCGCCAAGCGCGCGGCCCTCGCTACGAACGGCTACCTTAAGGTCCGTTCGGCCTTATATGAGGGGCGTTGAGGTCAAGGGATAATTTTCCTTCTGTTGAGGTTGTGATTGGTGTTGTGGTCAACGCGGAGCGTTGTCCACGGCACCGTCTTGCGGACGATCAGGACGCGCGGGTGGCGCGGGATGCTGGGCCTTGCGAGTTGCGAGCCGTGAAGCTGCATCGCCTTATATCCGGTCGGGGCGAGGTAGGCCCGCGACCCCAATTCCTCATGCATGATCGAGGGTGTGGCCCAGGAACGATGGGACCCATCCGGGATAGCGGCGCGGTCTGATCCAAGGCCGAACACGGTCACCATCCATCCTGGCGCGCGCGTTAGTCCGCGCGCCCGTCAGCCGTGCGGCACGATGCGCAAGCGCGCGCCCGTCGGCACGAGGCCGGTCTCGAGAAAGCGCCACAGCGCGACCATCAGCTTGCGCGTGAGCGCGACGATCGAGATGCGCCGGACGCGGCCTTTGATGTCGCGCACACGCTCGGTGAACCAGTGGGAGAGCGCGCTGTCGGGCTGGTGGCGGAGCCACAGCCAGGCGAGTTCGACGGCGAGCGCGCGGGCGCGCCGGTTGCCCGCCTTGCTGATGCCCTGGTCGCGCTCCGACTGGCCGCTGTTGTAAGGCGTGCCGGTGAGCCCGAAGTAACTCCCAACCTCGCGGCGGTTGGAGAAGTCGCGGTAGAACACCTCGTTGACCAGCACTTGGGCGCTCCTCTCGCCGATGCCCTTGAGCTGGGCGAGGCGTGCCACCTTGGCCGCCTGGGAGCCGGGTTCGGCCAAGCTCACCGTGGCGCGGCTCTCGGCATCCACCGCCGCGATCTGCTCGACGATGCGGCCAAGACGCGCGTGCTCGCGCTCGATCTCGGCGACCAGTTTCGGCGCCAGGGCGTGCCCGGCGCCGGTGCGCATCGCGTCCAGACGGTCGCGGAAGTTCGCCCGCAGCGGCGTGGCGTCGCGAATGCCTTGACCGTGCAACAGGCCCTTGATGCGGTTGGTGTGGCTCACCCGCTCGCGGACCAGCCGTGTCCGCTCGCGGTTCGACCGGCGCGCGTCCTCTTCGGCGATCGAGGGTGGCCGGACCATGCGGCACGCCCGTGGCTCGCCCCGGCAATGGGCCAACAGAACGCGCATCAGCAACTCCATGTCCAGCCGATCGGTCTTGGCGCGCCGCGCGCGGCGGTCCACCGAAACACTCGACGGGTCGAGTACGTGGCTCTCGACGCCTTCGGCCTCCAGCCAGCGGTGCAGCCAGAACCCGTCATAGCCCGCCTCGTAGGCGCTCACCACCCGCACCGGCCCATGGCCAAGCGCCGCGGCTTGCCGGCGGGCCGCATCGAGCAGCTCCTTCACGGCCGACGTCTCGCCGCCCGCGACGGTGTATCGGCTCAGCTTGTTCGCGCCAGGCAATACGACGCCCAGCAACCATTTCGATTTGCTCAGTTCAAAGACCACGAAAACTGTGCCATCATTCGCCGTGGCGGGTGTGTCGTTGCGATCGAGTGTCATCTTGATCCTCCTTGGGTAGCTGGTTGACCAAAGCCAAAACTACCTTGACCACCCGCCGCCTCATAGAATCTGAGGGCGCCTGAAAGGCGCGTCTCGAAGGGCGAAAGGGGCCGTTCATGCTTCGAGACGCCGCGCGGCCTGCGAGCCACGCGGCCCTCGGCACGAACGGCAACAACACAGGTCGACCTCAAGCGCCGTTGGTATAGGGGCCAGCTCCGTCGAACAGGCGTCGCGTCAGCGGCGCTGGCCGCGCTTCCAGCCCAGCGGGCGATCGCCGAGCCTCTTCCACATCCGGCCGAAACCGTCCGGCGGCATGGTGGCGCGGGCGGCGTACCAGCCATGCGCCAAGGCGTTCGCGCGGGCCAGATCCCCCTCGTTTGGACCGCCTTCGGTCTTCCCAGCGGCCGCCAGCGCCTGGGCCAAAAGCTTCCGCCCCGTATCGGCGTCGTTCAGTCCGCCCAGGCTGTCCTGGATTTCCCCCAGGCCGTCGAGCAGCCGTTTCACTTCCTTGGGATCGTAAAAGGAACGGAAGAAGTCGAGCGCATAGCGCAGCCGCTTGGCGCAGATCCGCAGGCCGTGCCACTGCTCGATGTTCAGGCTCTCGTGCCGCCGGGCCAGGCCGCTGAATTTTTTCCACTGCTTCGTCAGCGCATCGTTGGCGAAGTCCATCGCCGGCAGCGCCGGCGCGGCGGCGTTGGCGCGCGCGTCTCCGTCCTGGCGGGCGAGCCACTGGCCGAAGCCGAGTTGAAGCGCCGTGTAGCGCGGCCCGGTCAAACTGGCCCGCACCGCGTCATAGGCTTGGCGCCGGTGGCCACGCGCCAGCGTCGCCAATAGACGCAGGCCGGCGTCTCGCCCGTATTCCTTGCAGAGCGGCATCAGGGTTTCGGCGATCAGCACGTCCCAGTCGCGCGCCTGCCCCAATTGCCGCGCCAGCCAGCGCGTTTCCGCCGCTGGATCGAACGGCCCGCTTCCATCAAGCAGAGGCGCGAAAAGTTCAATGGCGGTGCGCAGGCGGCGCGACGCCACGCGCATCTGGTGCACATATTCCATGTCGTGACCTAGCTTTGCGCCCGCTTCGTTGGCGGCAAGCTGGTCGAGGCAGTTGCGCACAATGGCCTTGCACGCCTGCTCCACCGTGGCGCCGGCGGCGATCTCGATGGCGGAATTCTTGACCGGCGCCGCCGCCGTGCCCGACGCCAGGGCGTAACCGCGGCTCGATTTGCTTTGGCTCGCCACCTCGAAGGGCACGCTTTCCCGCAAGGACTGGGCGATGTCGAACAGGCGCGCGCCGTCGCCCGACTTGAGTTCGAGTTCCGCCTCGCACAAGGGTATTTCGCGCCCGCGCGTCCGCAGCTTGCCCACATCGAGCGCCAGTTCCACGCGGTCGCCTTCGGGCAGGTCGAGCAGCCAGGCGGTGCGGCGCACGTCAGTGGTGAACACCGGCCGCAGCGGGCGCTCGCCGATGATGGCGCGCAGCCTTTGGCTGAACTTGGAATCGGGGAAGCCATCGAGCTCCGGCCGCTTTCCCGCCACCTCGCGGCGCCACTCCTGGCGGGTGAGGCCGTCGGCGGCCAATCCGCTTTTGATTGTCTGCAAATGAGCCCCCCGGTCGCGGCGCACCCGCAAGGTCAACCCGTTCGCAAACAAGCGATGATCGGGCGTGTCGTAATAGACGCTGACGAGATGTTGCTTGAGCGGCGGGGATTTCGATAAAGATCGGACCAAATGATGACGCGATAAAAGCGAAATATCAGCCCGGCGCATGCGGAGCTTTATTTCCTTTTCATCGTTATCGGAGGCAAATGCAGCGCCAGTCATTTATGGTTTACCGTTTTCTTTGATGCCGCACTGGCTGAGGACCGGAGCCCTGCCCACACGGTTAGCATAACGATTCGCGGTCATCTACCTCTTCAGGCAGGAAGATATTCGCAATTGAACGGCTTGCGCTTCATGGCCGCCGCTGTTTGCCAAGCCCCGGAACGCATGGCAGTCTCGCCCGCGCGTGGATGAAGGGGGAGGCTCGAACATGAAACTGGTCCGCTACGGCGCCCGCGGCAAGGAACGGCCGGGGATGATCGACGGCGAGGGGCGGCTGCGCGATCTCTCGAAGGTCGTCGGCGATATTACCGCCGAAACCCTGTCGCCGGCGCTCGTCGCCCGCCTGCGCAAGCTCAAGCCCAGATCGCTGAAGGCGGTGAGCGGGCGCCCGCGCCTAGGGCCCCCGGTGGGTGGCATCCGCAAGTTCATTGCCGTCGGCCTGAACTACGCCGACCATGCGCGCGAAAGCGGCGCCCAGGTGCCGCGCGAGCCGATCCTGTTCACCAAGGCCATTTCCTGCATCGTCGGAGCGAACGACGACGTCATGCTGCCGCGCGATTCCCGCAAGACCGACTGGGAGGTGGAACTCGGCGTCGTTATCGGCCGCACCGCGCGCTATGTGAACGAAGCCAAGGCCTTGGACTATGTTGCCGGCTATTGCGTCTGCAACGACGTCTCCGAGCGCGAGTACCAGCTCGAGCGCGGCAGTCAGTGGGACAAGGGCAAGGGCGCCGACACGTTCGGCCCGCTTGGGCCCTGGCTGGTGACCCGCGACGAGGTGCCCGATCCGCAGAATCTGCGCCTGTGGCTCGACATCAACGGCCAGCGCCAGCAGAACAGCACCACCGGGCAGATGATCTTCGGCGTCGCCAAGCTGGTGAGCTATATCAGCGAGTTCATCACCCTTTGGCCGGGCGACGTTATCGCCACCGGCACGCCCTCGGGCGTCGGCATGGGCCAGAAGCCCGCGCCGCGCTATTTGGTGGCCGGCGACGTTATTCGCCTGGGCGTCGAGGGCTTGGGCGAGCAAAAGCAGAAGGTCATCGCCGCCAAGCGCTAGC
>CAZIVY010000604.1:0-4591 GCA_964542505.1 uncultured Rhodospirillaceae bacterium | reverse complement strand
TCGAGATTGTCGAGGGCGACAAAGCCCATGCCGTCGCGGGTGCCGTGGGTGGCGCTGCCCAGATGGGGCAACAGAAAAGTATTGGCGAGTTCGCGGTAGGCCGGTTCGATCTTGGGCTCGCCGGCGAAGACGTCCAGCCCGGCCGCCGCCAACTTCCCGCTGCGCAAGGCGGCCACCAGCGCCTTGTCGTCCACCAGGTCGCCGCGGGCCGTGTTGATCACCACCGCCTGGTCGGGCAGGAGGGCGATGCGCCGGGCGTCGAGAAAACCGCGCATTTCGGGCGACGACGGGCAATGCAGGCTGAGAAAATCGCTGACCCGCAACAGGCCCTCGGCGTCGGCGTGATAGGTGGCGCCGTGCTCGTCGCCGGGCGGCAGGCGCTTGCGGTTGTGGTAGTGAATTTCCATGCCGAACCCGCGGGCGCGCCGCGCCACCGCGCGGCCGATGCGGCCCATGCCC
Source organism: uncultured Rhodospirillaceae bacterium (assembly GCA_964542505.1). GTDB lineage: Bacteria > Pseudomonadota > Alphaproteobacteria > Ferrovibrionales > Ferrovibrionaceae > CAZIVY01. The sequence goes on along the minus strand of CAZIVY010000604.1, from coordinate 4,132 downwards.
AGTACGCCGAGGCGCGCGCCGCGCACGTCCTTGCCCAGCATCATGGTCGTGTGCCAGCCGTGCCAGTTGTCGTTGCGCACCATGGCGTCGCCTTCGCTGGCGCGGCGCGCGGCGCCGAGGAGCAGCAGCATGGCGATGTCGGCGGTCGAATCCGTCAGCACGTCCGGGGTATTGGTGACGACGATTCCGCGGCCCTTGGCGGCGGGAACGTCGATATGGTCGAAACCGACGGAAAACGTGGCGATGACCTTGATCGACGCCGGCAGGCGCGCGAGCACGGGGGCCGAGAACCGCTCGCTCGAGCAGACAAAAAGGGCGTCGTGGCCGGCGGCGGCGGCGATCAGTTCGTCGGTGGAGAAAATCTTGTCATCGGGGTTGAGGGTCGCGGCGTAATCGCGGCGGGCGCGCTCGGTCACCGCCGGCGGCATGCGGCGGGTGACCAGCAGTTTCGGCTTCGTCGCTGGCGGAGGCATGGATTTGCGCTTGAGGCAGTGGCGAGGAGGAGGGAGCATATAGCGATTCGCGCCGCTACCGCCAATAGCGTTAACTATGTTATGCGAGGGTTATATCCGCCGGCGGATGCCGGTCGAGAGTCCTGGCGGTTACCAAGGAGTCGGTTTGGTGCTTGTGCCTCAGTGGCGTTTGGCCGCGGTTGCCGGCCTGGCGATGGCGGCGGCGGCCGGCGTTATTGGCGCGCCGGCGGTACTGGGCGCGGCCGGCGGAGTGTCCGGTGTGGCGCTGGTTCCTCACTTGGCGTTTTACGACTTGTCCCTGGGGCATTCCAGGTCGGGCAGCGGCGTCGTCGGCTTGCGCGGGCGACTGGCCATCGAAGTCAACGATCTGTGCGACGGCTTCGCGGTCAGCCAGCGCATTCGCATGGGCGTGGCGAGCGAGGAACGCGGCGAGGTCACAACCGACTTTTCGCTTAGCGGCTGGGAAAGCCGCGACGGCCAGCGCTATCGCTTCAGCCTGATCAACGACACCGGCGGCCGCCGGGTCGAGGAGTATGTCGGGCAGGCGCAGCTTACCGGGCACGGCAAAGGCGGACGGGCCGATCTCGAGCGTCCGCCAGGAATGAAGGTCGAATTGCCGCCGGGCACGATTTTCCCCACGGAACACTTGGCGCTGGTCATCAGCAAGGCCAAGGCCGGCGAAACCCTCGTGGCCGCCAAGGTCTTCGACGGGGCGGGCGAGGACGGGATTTACGACGTTAACGGCGTCATTACCGCCGCCCCGGCGGCGGAAGCGGCGGGCCCAATCGCGGCGATGAAGGGGCAACGCGCCTGGCGCGTGCGCCTGGCCTATTTCCCCATGACGCGCGGCGCCGACCGGCCGGAATATGAAGTCGGATTCCGCCTGTTCGAAAACGGCGTCAGCGATCAATTGGTTATCGATTACGGCGATTTCGCCATGAAAGGCGAACTGGTCCGCCTGGACCTGCTGCCCAAACCCGATTGCTGACCGCCGCCAGCCCTCCCATTTGGCGGCTATGCCGCCGGGGTACTATTGTTAAGCTTATGTTAAGCGAAATTTAACGCCGCGGGCGTTCAATCGACCGTCGCGTACGCGTCGTTTATCTCTTAGCGTTTCCAGTAATTTGCATGCGCCGCAGCAGGACACTGGACCGGGCAACGGGCCCGGCGCCGCCGTCCCAAAGGGGGAGCCGATGCCCAAGACCGTGTTGATCGTGGAAGACAACGAGCTGAACATGAAGCTGTTCCACGACTTGTTGTCGGCTCATGGCTACAGCACGTTGCAGTCGCGCGACGGCGTCGAGGCCCTGGCGCTGGCGCGCAAGCATCACCCCGACTTGATTCTCATGGACATCCAGCTTCCCGAAGTGTCGGGACTGGAGGTGACGCGCTGGATCAAGGAAGACGAGGCGCTGCGCTCGATACCGGTCGTTGCGGTCACCGCGTTCGCGATGAAGGGCGACGAAGAGAAAATGCGCGACGGCGGTTGCGAGGCCTATATCGCCAAGCCGATTTCGGTTGGAAAGTTCATCGAAACCGTTCGCCGTTTCCTGGACTGATCCCAAGCGCCATCCGGGAAATGCCAGCAACATCGTGTAAACACAGGTTGCGTCCATGACCGCCCGCGTGCTTGTCGTCGACGACATCCTGCCCAACGTCAAGCTGCTCGAAGCGAAGCTGAGCAGCGAGTATTTCGACGTGGTCACCGCCCGCAACGGGCGCGAGGCCATCGACGCGGTAGCGCGCGAGAAACCCGACATCATCCTTCTCGACGCGATGATGCCGGAAATGGATGGCTTCGAGGCCTGCCGCCGGCTGAAATCCAATCCCGAACACGCGCACATCCCGGTGGTGATGGTGACCGCGCTCAACGACATCGAGGATCGCGTGCGCGGCCTCGACGCGGGCGCGGACGACTTCCTCACCAAGCCGGTGGACGACGTGGCGCTGTTGGCGCGCGTGCGCTCGCTCGTGCGTCTCAAATTCGTCATGGATGAACTGCGGATGCGCCAGCGCACCGGCGCCTCCCTCGGCGCGGTGGAAGACGTAGCGCCGCAACTGGACGAGACTTTCAGCGATGCCCGGGTGCTGGTGGTCGAGGACGACAAGCGCGACTCGGCGCGCCTGGTGGCGGCGCTGAACGGCCACTGGACGGTGGTGGCCGAGGGCGACGGCGACAAAGCGCTGATCGAGGCGCGCGGCGGCGCCTTCGATCTGGTCGTGATCAGCGCGGCGCTGAAAACGGACGGTTTGCGGCTGTGCTCGCACTTGCGCAGCATGGAGGAGACCCGCCAGGTGCCGTTGCTGCTGGTGGTGGACGAAGGCGACCGCAAGCGGCTGATTCAAGGTCTGGAAATCGGCGTCAGCGACTACGTCATGCGGCCGGTGGAAACGACCGAACTACTCGCCCGCGCCCGGGCCAATGTGCGGCGGCTCCGCTACCAGAACCTGCTGCGCGAGAGTCAGCAGCGCAGCATGGCCATGTCGGTCACGGACGCCCTTACCGGCCTCTACAACCGCCACTACATGACCACCCATCTGGGCCATGTCCTGGGCAAGGCCGACGGCTCCAGCGCCCTGATGGTGCTGGATATCGATCACTTCAAATCGGTCAACGACACCCACGGCCACGCGGTGGGCGACGAAGTGCTGCGCGAGTTCGCCAAGCGCGTCCAGCGCACCATGCGCGGCACCGATCTGGCGTGCCGGGTCGGCGGGGAGGAATTCGTGGTGGTGATGCCGGAAACCGACCTGAACGCGGCGGTCGCGGCCGCCGAGCGCCTGCGTCAAGCGGTGGGCGGGGAACCGATGAAGGTGTCGGCGCCCAAGGAAGGGTTCGTCGTCACCTGCTCCATCGGCGTCACGCCGACCCGCGCCGACGACACCATCGACAGCGCCTTCAAGCGCGCCGATGGGGCCCTCTACGAGGCCAAGAACGGTGGCCGCAACCGCGTGTGCACGGCGGTCTGAGCGAAGCCGCTCCGCGCCTTCCTTCCGACGCCAGGCCAGAGCCGAATCCGATCACCTGGAACCGCGCCGTTCATGGTTCGAGACGCCGCGCGCCAAGCGCGCGGCCCTCAGGCCGATCGGGCCGATTCCAACCGATCGACTTCCGCTCTGGCCATCAACCAAACGCGCCGACGCGCCTTGCCGTTTCAGGATCGAGAAAGCCGCGCACCGTTGCCCTGGTTTCGGCGGCCATTGCCGCTTCGAGGCCGGTTCCTTCCCGCCCGGCCAAAATGCGCCGCAAGTCCCTGACCGGCAGCGGCGGAAGCGCCGCCAGGCGGCTGGCCAAGACCATCGCGGCGGGCATCAACTCCGTGTCCGCGACTACGTCCCGCACCAGTCCCCAGGATTTCGCCTGTCGGGCGTCGAATTTCTCGCCCAGCAAGATCATCTCGCGCGCCCGTTGAAGACCGACAAGGCGGGGCAGAATTTCGCAGACCCCGCCGGTTACAAATAGGCCCCAGGACACTTCGGGGAAAAAGAAACGCGTTCCCTCGGCGGCGATGGCGAAGTCGCAATTGATGACCCACTCCAGCCCGCCGCCGACGGCCCAGCCGCGAATGGCCCCGACAACCGGTTTCTCGCCCAGCATGATCGCACGGGTCACATCCTGTATGCGCTCGACATAGGCGGTGGTCGATGGCTCATCCTTG
>CAZIVY010000603.1:0-4979 GCA_964542505.1 uncultured Rhodospirillaceae bacterium | reverse complement strand
CATGGGGGGCGGAAACCAAAGACGAAATTATTCGGCCCATCGGATCCTCGCGCGGACTCGCAGTTTCACACTGCGCCACCTCGCACGGAGGTCCGGACCATTGCTGCGCCCCGCGCAATGGATGGGCGGCGCGGCGACGGCAGGTCTCCTGGCTAGCGGGTCAAAACCGGACGCCCCGCCTTCCCAGAGCCGCCATTGCTGGAGGCGCCAGTGGCATATTCAGGCGTCGGCTCGCCGCCCACAGTTGCGGGGGCAGCCGCGGTTGGGGCGGCGGAATTCCCGCCGCCGCGCCGCGTTCCCTTTTGATCCCTTGCGGGAACCGTCGACGGCCCCAGTGTAGCCGTGCGGGCGGCGGCTGCAAACCCCTTGCGACGGGCGGGGTTTTCACCCTATCTAGCGGGCGCGAGCCGCGGCCTCCGCCCGCCGGGCGGGGGGAGGGTTCGCTTGTCGGTGGGATGTGGCGATGGCGGCACTGGTCGAAATCAGCAATTTGGTGCGCCGCTTCGGCCCCATTGTCGCCGTCGACGACATCAGCTTTTCCGTGAAAAAGGGCGAAGTGCTGGGTTTTCTGGGGCCCAACGGCGCCGGCAAGTCCACCACCATGAAGGTGGTGACCGGCTTCCTGGCGCCGACCTCCGGCGCCGTTTCCGTCTGCGGCCACGACGTGGGCGCGGACCCCATCGCCGCCAAGAGCGTCATCGGTTACCTGCCCGAAGGCGCGCCCGCTTATCCCGACATGACGCCGCGCCAATTCCTCGACTTCATCGCCACCGTGCGCGGCCTTAGCGGCGCCCGCCGCCGCGAGCGCCTGGACGAGATGATCGAAGCCGTGCACCTGGCGCCGGTTCTCGACCAGCCCATCGAGACGCTATCGAAGGGCTTCAAGCGCCGGGTCGGCCTGGCTCAGGCGATACTGCACGACCCCCCGGTGCTGATTCTGGATGAGCCGACGGACGGCCTCGATCCCAACCAGAAGTTCGAGGTCCGCTCCCTGATCAAGAAGATGGCGAAGGAAAAGGCGATCGTCATTTCCACCCATATTCTCGAAGAGGTCGAAGCGGTGTGCACCCGCGCCATCATCATCAACCGCGGCCGCCTGGTGGCCGAGGGCCGTCCCGAATTCGTCGGCTGGCGGATCGGCAATCTGCTGGCCGAGCCCGGACGCCTCGACGCCGCCTTCCGGCGCGTTACCGGCGGCCAAGCGGCATGATCGCGGGCTCCATGACCAACGTCGTCGCGGTCATGCGCCGCGAGCTGGCGGGCTATTTCGTCACCCCCGTGGCCTATGTCTTCATCGTCGTCTTCCTGTTCGTGAACGGCGTTTTCACTTTCTACGTTGGCGGCTTCTTCGAGCGCGGCCAGGCGGACCTGAAGTCCTTCTTCCAGTTCCACCCCTGGCTCTATCTCTTTTTCATTCCCGCCATCGCCATGCGGCTGTGGGCGGAGGAACGCAAGACCGGCACCATCGAGCTGCTTCTCACTTTGCCCATCGGCATCGGCGCGGCGGTGGCGGGCAAGTTCCTCGCCGCCTGGCTTTTCTCCGGCCTGGCGCTGGCCTTGACCTTCCCGCTGTGGATCACCGTCGCCTGGCTCGGCCAGCCCGATCATGGCGTGGTGCTGGCAAGCTATGTGGGTAGCTGGTTCATGGCCGGCGGCTATCTCGCCATCGGCGGCTGCATTTCGGCGATGACGAGCAACCAGGTGATCGCCTTCGTGGTCGGCGTCGTCGTCTGCTTCATCTTTACCGTCTCCGGCGCGCCCATCGTGCTCAACTTCTTCACCGGCTGGGCGCCCAAGGTGGTGGTCGACGCGGTGGCGTCCTTCAGCTTCCTCGGTCATTTCAATTCCATCACCGACGGCGTCATCGATGCCCGCGACGCCGTTTACTTCGTCTCCCTCATGGCGGCCTGGCTGTACGCGACCGCCATCGTCGTCGACCTGAAAAAGGCGGGGTGAGACAGGCGCCATGAACCTCAAGCTCACCCCCGTCAGCGGATTCCTCGCCGCCGCGATCCTGTTCGTGGCCATCAATATCCTGGCCGGCGCCAGCTTGCGCCAGGTCCGCCTCGACCTGACGCAAAACCGGCTCTACACGCTGTCCGACGGCTCGCGCCAATTGCTGCGCGGCTTGAAGGACCCCATCCGGCTGCGGATGTATTACTCCGGCGCGCTCGCCAACCGCTACCCGCAGATGCGCCTCTATGGCGAGCGCGTGCGCGAATTGCTGGAGGAATACGCGGCGCTCTCCGGCGGGCGCATCGCGCTCGAGATCGTCGACCCCGAGCCCTTCTCCGACGACGAGGACCGCGCCGTGCAATCCGGCGTGCAGGCGCTGCCCCTGGACAATTCGGGACGCAGTTTCTATTTCGGCCTGGTGGGCACCAACAATGTCGATGACCAGCAGGTCATCGCCTATTTCACCTCGGAACGCGAACCCTTCCTCGAATACGACCTCACCCGCCTGGTGTTTCAATTGAGCGGGCCGAAAAAGGCGGTGGTGGGCGTGCTCAGCGACCTGCCGCTGGAATTCGGTCCGGGCGGAATCATGGCGGCCATGCGCGGCCAGTCGCGCCCCTACGCCATCCTGAACGAGCTGCGCCAGGTGTTCGACATCAAGACCCTCGACGCCGCCGACCTCACCGTGGTCGACCCCGCGATCGGCGTCTTGCTCGTCATTCATCCGCGCGAGCTGACGCCCCAGGCGGTCTACGCCATCGACCAGTTCGTTCTCCAAGGCGGGCGCGTCATGGCCTTTGTCGATCCCTATGCCGAATCGTCCGCCGCCGCCGGCGAAGCGCCCGGACGTCCCCCCACCGGCGATCCGCGTTCCTCCCTGCCCGAGCTTTTCAATGCCTGGGGCATCAGCCTCAAAGCGGACCAGTTCGTCGCCGATTTGGAATTGGCCCAGCGCGTTCAGACCGGGCAATCGGGACCGCGCCAGGTGGTGGACTATGTGGCCTGGCTCAACATCGGCCCCGCCAACGTCAACCGCGACGACGTGGTGACGGCGGATCTGGGCAATATCAATCTGGCGTCGGCCGGGGCGCTGCGCCCCATCGAAGGCGCCACCACCACCTTCACCCCCCTGGTCTGGTCGTCGGCCAAGTCCATGCTGCTGGCGGCGGAGAAATTGCGCGGCCGCCCGAACCCCGAGGCGCTCCTCGCCGCCTTCAAGCCGGCGGGCGAGCAGTTCGCGTTGGCGGCGCGCCTCAGCGGCCCGGTCAAATCGGCCTTTCCCAAGGGACCTCCGCCCGCCCCCGCCGACGACAAGACCAAGCCCCCCGCCGCTGGCGAGAAGCCTAGGTTGACGCCAGGTCCCCACCTCGCCGAAAGCGCCAAGCCGGTGAACCTGATCGTCGTCGCCGACACCGACCTTATCGACGACCGTTTCTGGTTGCGCAGCCAGGAGGTCCTCGGCCAGCGCTTCAGCGTCCCCATCGCCAGCAACGCCGACCTGATTCTCAATGGCGTCGACAATCTGTCGGGGTCGAGCGATCTCATTTCGTTGCGCAGCCGCGGGCGCTCCCAGCGGCCGTTCCTGGTGGTCGAAGGCCTGCGCCGCGACGCGGAACAGAAATTCCTCGCCCAGGAAAAGGCGCTGCAACAGAAGCTGGAAGAGACGCAGAAAAAGATCGCCGACCTGCAAACCAAGCGCGAAGGCGGCGCGGGGGCCGGCGCCTTGCTCTCCGCCGAACAGCGGGCGACCATGGACGGCTTCCGCGACGAGCTTGTCGCCACCCGCCGCGAACTCCGCGGCGTCCAGCGCGAACTCAACCGCGACATCGAATGGCTGGAAATGAAGGTCAAGTTCGTCAACATCGGCTTGATACCGATCGCGCTCGCCGGCATCGCGGGGGCCGCCGTGCTGCTGCGCCGCCGCCGCCGCGCCACCGCCTGAGCCCGGCCATGCGCGCGCGGAACGCAGGGATATTGTTGGCGGCGGCGGCGGTGGTCGCGGGTCTCGCCACCTACGCGGTCGTGCGCCGCGAGCAGGCGACCCGCGTCACCGGCGCGAGCGCCATCCTTGTCCCCGAACTGGCCGCGCGCCTCAACGAAACCACGGCGGTGGAAATCACCGGGGCGAAAGGCGCGTTCCGCATCGCCCGCGGCGCCGACGGGCGCTGGATCGTCCCCGAGAAATCCGGCTACCCGGCCAACCCCGAAAAAGTGCGCAAGGCGGTTCTCGGCCTGGCGGAGTTGAGCGCCGTCGAATCGCGCACCGACAACCCGGCGCAGTACGATCGCCTCGGTGTCGGCGATCCGGGCGCGGCTTCGACGTCCATTGGCGTGCGCCTTCTCGATGGCAGCGGCCGCGATCTCGCGGCCCTCATCGTCGGCAAGACCAAGACGGCGGAAAGCGACCAGCGCCCGGCGGAAATCTATGTGCGCCGGCCGGGCGAGGCGGGTTCCTTTCTGGCCAAGGGCCGGCTGGGAATCGCCGGCGAGGTGGCGGAGTGGCTGGACCGCGACGTCTTCCGCCTCAGGCGCGAGCGGGTGGCGGAAGTGGTGATCGCTCATGGCGACGGCGAACGCGTGCGCGTCCACCGCGACCAGCCGGGCGCCGGGGACTTTACGCTCGCCAACCTGCCGCGCGGCAAGGTGGCCACCAGCGCCTTCGACGTCAACGCGCTATCCGGCGCGCTCGAATTCGCCACTTTCGAGGACGTGCGCCGCGCCGCCGACCTCGACGTCGGCGCCGGCACGGTCAGCGCGCGGTTCAAGACCTTCGACGGCCTCGTTATCACCGTGCGGACGGCGGTGCGCGACGCCAAATTCTGGGCCCGCTACGAGATCGCCGCCGAAGCCGCGGCCCAAGCGCGCGCCGCGGATGCGTCCACTGGCCTCCTCGACGCCGAAGCGGCGACGAAACAGGCGGCGGAATGGCAGGCGCGCGTCGCCGATTGGGTCTATCAGATCGGCGACTATCAGGCGAAGGACTTGACGCGCCGCATGGCCGATCTGGTGCGGGACGAAGAAAA
>CAZIVY010000602.1:0-2287 GCA_964542505.1 uncultured Rhodospirillaceae bacterium | reverse complement strand
CACGGATTCGTTTGGACCGTGGCTTCGCCAGACCAAAAGGCGAGGGTGACAGGGCCGCCTGAGCACTGGCTCGGAAGGTTCGCCATGTACGAGATCGTAGCCCAAGCGGCGGCCGCATCGATCACGGAAATACCGTCATCCGTGCGCCTCAAGTTTTCCGAATTGGCCCGCCGCCTCGACGGGCGCACGCTGTTGCCGTGGAGCGAGGACTGCAGCGAAAGCGCGGCGCCAACCTGCTACTCCACCTGCGCCTTTTACACCCCGCGCCCCGATCTCAAATGCCGCCGCTTCGCCGACGGCATGGTCCGCCTCGATTTCGCCAGGGGCGTCAACCCCTACATCCTGAAGGTCACCTTCCGCCTGTGGGGAATGCTGTCCAGCCCCGGCAATGTGCGCCTGCAGCCGCTGGCCGACGCGCGCTGGCACGAGGAACGCGAGCGCCGGCTGGCGACCTTGATCCGCTGGATGCCGTTCGGATTCGCCGCCAAATTGCGCCATGCGAAGCGGCGGCAAGCGCTGCGCAATGCCGAGGCCGCCGTGCCCGCGGCCGAGGGTCCAAGCCCAAGCTATTTCCTGATCGAGGTCTACAACCCGAGCCAGGCGCCCGCGGACTTGACCGTCATCATGCGGCCCGAGGGGAACGCCAAAAAAACCGCGCCCTTCCAGACCGTGGTCACCGCCGAGCCCGGCTACCGGCGCATCGCCATCGATGCCGACCTCATCGGCGCGCGTATCGACTTGAGAACGCCGTTCCGCATCGACATCGTCGCCGAGCACCGTGACGATTCGCTGACACTCTATTTCGGCGCCATCGATTTCGTTTCCGACCCGACCTATGGCGGCGCCAATGCGCGCGCCTGCGCCGCCGTCATCTGGGAACTCGACAACATCGTGTGGAAAGGCGTCCTGGCCGAACAGGGGGCGAAAAACGTGAAGCGCCGCGACGACGTGGTGGCGGTGATCCGCGAACTCGCCAGCCGCGGCATCCGCCACGCGATCGTCAGCCACAACGACCCCACGGAAGCCGAAGCGGCGCTGAAGCGTCTCAAGCTGAACGGCGTGTTCGCCGCCGCGCGCTATGGCTGGGGTCCGAAAAGTCATGCCATCGACGATCTGGTCACGGAATGGGACATCAGCCGCGAACATCTGATCGTGGTGGATGACCTGGCCTTCGACCGCGCCGAGATGGCGCGGAACTGCCCGGGCCTGCGCATCATCGACGCGACACAAGCGGCCAAACTGCCGGTACGGCGCGAATGCCAAGGCGAAGCCGCCGACGAGGATGGCGCCAGCGGCGCGATCAAGCCGTCGCCGCCGAAGTTCGCCTTCGAGGCGCCCGCCGACCACGACATCGAATTCCTGCGCGAAATCGATATCCGGTTCAGCGTGACGAAGTCCCGTCCCGACCACCTGAAGACCGTCGCCGCGCTGATCGACGCCAGGCACCTTACGGGGATCGGGGGCAGGAAGCTCCGCCTCGACCGCCTGCGCGCGATCATGAAGACCCGAACCCTGGACGCCTGGACGCTGGAATGCACGGATCGCTACGGCGACCATGGAATCATCGGTTGGTGCGTGGTCGACAAGACGTCGAACACGGTGGTCGAACTGGTTTTCAGCCGCGGCTATGCGGGCCGGCGGCTCGATCTGGCGATGTTGAAATGGCTCGCCGCCACCTATGCCGCCAAGGACACGGCCCTCGACGTGCAATGGCGCCAAGGGGCCGGCAACCTCCAATGGGGGCCGTTGCTCGCCCGCGCCGGGTTTGCCGAAGCGCGGACGGACGGCGGCGTCGCCACCTGGTCCGCTACCGCCGCGATCGCCGAAAGCGATGAGGAGGTGGTGCAAATCGACCACGAGCCGCGGGTTGAAGAAGTGGACGAAGAAGAGTTGGCCGAGGCCAACTAGGATGCTGCTGGGGTTCGGGAGCAAGACCCTGCCGGTGCCAAGAGCCGAGGCCATCGTCAGCTTCACCTTCGACGATTTTCCCCATTCGGCCCTGACCGCGGGGGGCGCCATCCTGAAGGACTATGGCGTGCGCGGAACCTTCTATGCCGCCGCCAGCCTGCGCGACGCGGAAACCGAATTGGGCCGCTTCTACACCTCCGAGGACCTGTCGCGGCTGGTGGCCGATGGCCACGAACTGGGTTGTCAAAGCTACAGCCAGATCGATTGCCGCCGCGCCGGCGGGTCGGACATCCTGGCCGACGTCGCCCGCAACAGCACCCAGTTCGGCGGCTGGCTGCGGGGCTACCAGATCTCAAACTTCGCTTATCCCAATGGCCGC
>CAZIVY010000601.1:0-3594 GCA_964542505.1 uncultured Rhodospirillaceae bacterium | reverse complement strand
CGTAACAGGAAAGCGCGGCGCGGCCGGTGCGCTCCAGCGCCTGGAGCGGGTCCCGGCGGGGGGCATAGTTCATGGCGCAAGCGATGACCGACTTCGCCTCGGGCCACAGAGCGAGGGGATGACGGCGGCGGTCGGCCTTGGCGGCCAGCCAGCGCATGTCGCCGTGACGGCCGAGGCGGAGGAATTCCTCCAGCCGCGCTCCGGCCCCGGCCACGGCGTCGGGGGTGGTGAAACCCACCGCCTCGAAGCCGAGCCCTAGCGCCCGGTCGCGGATGCGCGCCTTGATGTCCATGACGATGAGGCGATAACCAGCATGGGCGCATTATAGGCGACCCAGCGGCATCGCGGCGGTGCTTGACAGAACCGAGGCGGTGGGCTGGCATGAGGGCGCGGCTGACGAAAAGGCACATCACCTGATTTCCGGCGCCGAGCAAGCGACATGTTTGAGGGCCTGCGCGCGCGGCGACCGTGCCGCGCTCGAGCGTCTTTACCATGCCACCGCGCCGCAACTATTTGGCCTCGCCATCGGTATTGTAGGGAGGAGGGACCTGGGGGAAGAAGTCCTGCAGGAGGCCTTCCTGGCGGCTTGGCGCCACGCCGGCAGCTTCGACGAGCAGCGAGGCGGCGCGCTCGCCTGGCTGGCGGCCATCGTGCGCAACAAGGCGTTCGATCTGTTGCGCCAGCGCCGGCGTGAAACGCCTCTCGATCAGGACGCCGCCGAGGCCGTGCCGGACCCGGCGGCAGGCCCGTTCGAGGCGGCGGCGGAAAGCGAGTCGGCGCGAAAACTGCGCGCCTGCATCGAGGAACTGGATGCGAGCCCGCGCCAGAGCCTTCTGCTCGCTTACTACCAGGGCTTGACCTACGAACAGGTCGCGGCTCGCCTGGCCACGCCCGTGGGCACGGTCAAGAGCTGGATCCGACGCAGCCTGGAGCGGCTGAGGAGATGTTTGGAGCGATGAAGTACACCGACCCCGAACTCCGCGATCAATTGGCCGCGGCCTATGCGCTGGGTACGCTGCGCGGGGCGGCGCGCCGGCGCTTCGAGCGCTTGATGGCGGCGGACCCGGCGCTCAAGACGCTGACCGAGGACTGGGCGCTGCGGCTTAACGCGCTGGCGGAGCGCGCGCCGGCGGTGGAGCCGCCGCCAGCGCTGTGGCGGGCGATCGAGCGCGGCCTGGAACGAAGGCCAGGCTGGCTAAGGCGGCGCCTGTTCGGCGATCCGTCGGTGGCGGTGCCGGGGCTGGGCCAAGTGGGCCTGTGGCGCAGCGTCGGCGCCTGGCGCGCCGCCGGACTGATTGCCGCCACGGCGGCGGTCCTGATGTTCGTCTATGTCGCCGCGCGGCCGCCGGCCCTGGCTCCGGCGGGGCCGACCCATGTCGCGGTCCTCATCGACCAGGGCGCGCGGCCGGCCCTGGTGGCCAGTCTGTTTTTGGCGGACAACCGCCTGGTGGTGAGCGCGGTCAACCTGCCGGCGGTCGAGGCCGGCAAGGCGCTGGAGCTTTGGCTGTTGCCGCCGGCTGGCGCGCCGCCCAGGTCGCTGGGGCTGCTGGCCAAGGACCGCCGTCAGTTCGAGCTCGCGGGCGGCAACGCCAGCGCCTTGGCCACGGGCGCGTTGGCGGTGAGCCTGGAACCCGCGGGCGGATCGCCCACCGGGCTCCCCACCGGGCCGGTGCTGTTGCACGGCGCGGTCCTGCCGGCATCGTGAGAACTTGGTCAGCCGCGCCATGATCCGGGTCACCGACGAAATCGCGATCGATCCGAGGGCCATCGAGGAGCGGTTCATCCGCGCCTCGGGGCCGGGCGGGCAGAACGTCAACAAGGTGGCAAGCGCGGTGCAATTGCGCTTCGACATGACGCGCGAGCCGGCGCTGCCGGCGGATGTGCGCGAGCGCTTGGCGGTGCTTGCCGGCCGGCGGCTGAGCGCCGAAGGCGTGCTGGTCATCGCCGCGCAGCGCTTCCGCGACCAGGCGCGCAACCGCGCCGACGCGCTGGCGCGGCTTATCGATCTCATTCGCCGCGCCGCGGCGCCGCCGATCCCCCGCCGCCCCACCAAGCCCACCGCCGGCGCGCGCCGGCGCCGGCAGGCCGATAAGACAAGGCGCGGGGCGATCAAGGCCCTGCGCGGCGCGCCCGCGGACGAATAGAAGCCGGACGAATAGTCCGAGCCGGGCGCCAAAAAAAATCGCCGCCGCCCGCATCCGCGCGCCGCCGTTCACCGTAATTCCGGTCATGGGACGGCACTGGCGCTCGCCAGGAATCGTTTCGCCGTCGCGGCTGCCCCGGAACGGAAGCCGCGCCGCAACCCCACACCGAGGAGAGAAAAATGAATCGCACTTCCAAATTGATGCTGGCGCTGGCGCTAGGCGGCCTCGCGCCGCTGAGCGTCGCGGCTTGTTCGGACACGATGATGAAGCCCACGGGCCAGGCGATGACGATGAACCATGCCGGCGGCGCCGCCAGCAAGGCGGCGGACCTGCGTTCCGGCCTTGACGGCTTGTTGGGCGAGCACGTCAACCTGGCGGCCAGCGCGACGCGGGCGGCGCTGAACGGGCGCAAGGGCGAGTACGACGCCGCCGCGGCGACCCTCGACAACAACTCGATGGACATCGCCAAGGCCATCGGCTCGGTCTATGGACCGCAGGCGCAAGAGGCGTTTCTCGGCCTCTGGCGCTCGCATATCGGCATGGTCGTCGATTACACCGTCGGCGCCGCCTCGAACGAGAAGGCCAAGCAGGACAAGGCGGTCCGGGACCTGCTGGGCTACGCGCAGGATTTCGGCGCCTTCCTCAACGGCGCCAATCCCGGCCTGACCAAGGAAGCCGTGGCCGACCTGGTCAAGCACCACGTCGTCACCTTGAAGGACGTCATCGACGCGCAGGCGGCGAAGGACGACCGCAAAGCGTATCAGGCGCTCCGCTCCGCTCATGGCCACATGGCCATGATCGCCAAGGCGCTGGCCGACGCCATCGCCAAGCAGTACCCGGAAAAGTTCGCCTGATCCGCTACCCCCGGCGCGTTCGGTCCCCCACCGGGCGCGCCGGGGACCACCCATGAAACAGGAGACTTCCATGCGACCGCTCCTCGCCCGCGCCGCCGCCGCCATGATGTTCGCGCTGACGCCGGCCATGGCCGCGGCTCCCGCCGAAACCGCCGCCCCCATGAACGCCGTCGGCGTTCACACCATCGACATCAAGCTCTTTTCCTTCCAGCCGAAGGAGATCGACGTGGCCGCGGGAACGCCGATACGGTGGACCAACCAGGACGGCATCGAGCACAGCATCACCCACGGCTCGCCCGAGGCGCCAGGCGCGGCCTTCGATTCGGGATTCATCCGCAAGGGCCAAGGCTTCACCGCCACCTTCGGCGAAGCGGGCGAATTTCCCTATTTCTGCGCCCGCCACCCCTCCATGCGCGGCAAGGTAAGCGTGCGGTCCAAACGTCCGTAGAGCCGGTTCAGAAATCGAGATCGGCGTAGTGGCGCGGCGGCGGCAGGCCGGGAATCAAGTCGGACAGCAGCGGACGGAAGGACGGCCGCGACTTGACGCGCACATACCATTCCTTCGCCACCGGAAATTCCGCCCACGGCACGTCGCC
>CAZIVY010000600.1:0-7388 GCA_964542505.1 uncultured Rhodospirillaceae bacterium | reverse complement strand
TGGGCAATTGCACCATGGCGCTGAGGTTGCGGCCGTCGCGCGAGCGGCGAAGCTGCAAGACCAGCGCCAGGGACAGATTGGGCAGGAACGGGAAAGGATGCGCCGGATCGACCGCCATCGGCGTCAGCACCGGGAACACTTGCGCGAGAAAATATTCCTCCAGCCAGCGGTGATCATCGGCGGTCAGATCGGCCGGCTCCAGCACCGCCACGTCCGCCCGCGCCAGCTCGCCCCGCAGCACGGTCCAGCAGCGCTGCTGCTCGGCCATGAGGGCTGCCGCCGCGACATCGATCTTGGCGATCTGCTGGGCCGGGGTCATGCCCTCCTGGCTGACTTCCTGCACGCCGGCGCGCATCTGGCCGTAGAGGCCGGCCACGCGCACCATGAAGAATTCGTCCAGATTGTCGGCGGAAATGGAAAGAAAGCGCAGCCGCTCGAGCAACGGATGGCGGGTGTTGTAGGCTTCCTCCATCACCCGCTGGTTGAACGCCAGCCACGACAGCTCGCGGTTGATGAAGCGATCCTTGTCGCTCATGCCGAGGGGGGCCCCGATGGAGGGGCCAGCGGGAGCCGGATGCTGAGCCATGCTCATGTCATCAACCTGTCATCAAACCGAGTCAAATTCGCGCGCCTGCCGACTATCTGAACTTCTATATTATCCGAATGAATGGTGTCTAATAAATGACCGTGGTCAAGGAGTAATCCGCCAAATGGCGAAGACGCTTTACCTATTCCGCCACGCCAAGTCGAGCCACGACGATCCATCCCTGGAAGATGCCGAGCGGCCGTTGTCCAAGCGTGGCCGGCGCGCCGCCGAAAAGCTCGGGCGCTATCTCGCCAGCCATAACGTGGCGCCCGCCTTGGTGCTCTGCTCGACCGCGGTGCGGGCGCGCGAAACGCTGGCGCGCGCCGTCGAGGAGTGGCCGCTGGCCGCGCCCATCGAGTACCGGCAGGGCCTCTATCTGGCGGAAGCGCCGGCCCTGTTCGAGGAAGTGCGGGCGCTCGACGACCGGTTCGATAGCGTCATGCTGGTGGGCCACAACCCGGGCCTGGAGGAACTCGCCGCCATGCTGCTGCCGGCGGCCAAGGCTTCGCACGCGCCCAGCTTTCCCACCGGCACAATGGCGACTTTCATTTTTTCGGCGAAGCGCTGGCAGGCCTTGGCGCCGAGGCGCGGGCGGCTCGATTCCATCTTGACCCCACGCGATCTCGAGGCGGAGCGAGGCGCGGCCTGACCCGCCGCCGTGGCGACCTGTCCGCGGTCATGGCGTGCAACCACTGATTAACCGATTAAGCGTAGTTCCGTGGCTGGCGAGAGACATTTCCCATTATCCGGCGGTATCGTGTCCTATTGACGCCCGCCACCACGGGGGTAACCCGCCGATGCCCAAGACGCTCTATCTGGTGCGCCACGCCACGACCAGCCCAGGGACGCTGCCCTTGGCGGATCTCCAGCGGCCCTTGTCCGACGCCGGGAGGCAGTCGGCGGCGGCATTGGGCCGTTATTTGGCGCGGACGGGAGCCCGTCCCGACCTGGTGTTGTGTTCAACCGCCGCGCGAGCGAACGAAACCCTGGCGCTGGCCATCGCCGAATGGCCGATCAAAGCGCCTGTCGACGAGCGGCCCAGCCTTTACCTGGCGTCGGCGGAGACGCTGCTCAACGAGGTGCGGGCGCTCGACGATGGCTTGGAAAGCGCCATGCTGATGGGCCACAATCCAGGCATGGCGGAATTCGCCGCGGCATTGCAGCCGGCGCAACGCTCGAACCCGCTCGCCACCTTCCCCACCGCCACGGTGGCGGTTTTCACCTTGGCCATTGGGCGCTGGCGGGACGCCGCACCTGGGCGCGGGCGGCTTGGGGCCATCATGACCCCGCGCGAGTTCGAGACGGCGCCATCCAGGGGCTAGGGCTTGACGCGGGTCCAGGTCTGCGTCTTGCCGAAGAGCGGAATGCCCACATAGCCCCGCACCTTCAAGGTGTCGGTGTCTTCCAGGGTCATGGTGCTGCGGTAGGTATCGCCATCTTCGGGATTGTAGATGGTCCCGGATTCCCATTTTTCGGCGGCATCGGCGGAGCGCACGAAGTTTTCCAGCATGGCGAGGCCGAGCAGCGGACGCTGGCGTTTCTCTTCGTCGCTGTTCTTGTGGTCCATCTTAGGCTTGCCGGCCTCGTCCAGCGGCTCCTTCAGCCAAGCGACCGAGCCGCACAGCTTGTCGCCACACGACGCGATGCGAATGTGACTGCGGCCGGTCTCGCTGAGCCAGGTGCCCACCGGACTTGGCGATTGCGCGGCGGCGCCGCTCACCGCCATCCCCATAGCGACCGCTGACGCGAACACCCGTTTCACCATCGCGTTCATGGGAGTCTCCTTCGCTTACCAACTGCCAAGCCGGGGAGTTTGGCCTCCGTTGTCGGCTCCGTCCAGCACCTCACGCGCCAGAGCCAGGCCAACGGGGCGTTGGCCCGCCAGCGCGGCGCGGTCCAGGGCCGCCACCATAGCCAGAGCGGCCGCGCAGGAGCGTTCCATGCGCGCCAGAAGATAGGGGATCACGTCGTCGCCGACGCGCAATTGCCGGTCGGCGAACAGCTTGACCAGCAACGCACCCAGCAACGCCTCGTCCGCGGGCGCGATCGCCACCGCCGCCACCGCCGCCAGCCGCGAACGCAGATCGGGCAACGCCACCGGCCAGCGCGCCGGGGGGCTGCGGCCGGTAAGCAGCACATAGCCGCCGCTTTCGCGCGACAGGTTGAGGAGATGCAGCAGAGACATCTCAGGCAAGCCGCGATCGCCGTCCTCGATGGCCACGGCGCGCCCGGCCAAAGCGGGCAGGTCCACCGCGTCGAGCGCGCGGGCGTCGAGCACCGCGGCGCCGGCGACGCCCCGCCACAAGTGAGCAAGGTGCGTCTTGCCGCAGCCCTCGGCGCCATAAACGGCGAAGGCGCGATTGGGCCATTCGCGCCAGCGCTCGATCCAGCTTACCGCGTCGCGATTTCCCGGCGCCAAAAGGAAATCCTCGCGGCCCAGCGCCGGGCGCGGATCGAGGTCGAACGCCAATTGACCCGGGTTCACCGCGGGACTCACCGGGGCGGCTGCCCAAGATAGAGGCCGCTGGCGCGGTAGTGCGTGAGCGCGAAGCGCACCAGCACGCCGACGACGGCGAACAAGGGAATGGCGACGAGCATGCCGAGAAAGCCGAACAACGCCGCGCCCGCCATCAAGCCGAACAAGACCCACACCGGGTGCAGGCCCACCTGACTTCCCACCAAGCGCGGGGTCAAGCCATAGCCTTCGGCGATCTGGCCGGCGACGTAAACCCCCAGCACCGCGCCCAGCATTCCATAATTGGCGCCGAATTGAATGGCGGTGACGCCAAGGGCGGCGATGAAGCCCACGCCCGCGCCCACATAAGGTATGAACGCGAGCAGCCCCGACGTCATCCCGATGGCGAGGCCGAACTCGACCCCCAGCGACGACAGCGCGGCGCCGTAATAAAGGGCCAGGATCGCGCACACCGCCGACTGGCCGCGCACAAAGCCCGAAAGCACGCGGTCGATTTCGCGCGCCTGGGCGCGAATGACATCGGCGTGCTGACGCGGCAAGCTGGAATCGATGTAGGCCATCACCCGCCCCCAATCGCGCAGCAGGTAGAAGGCGACAATGGGCGTGATGACGATCAGCGACATGAGCTGAAACACGGCGACGCCGCCGCCGAACAGGCTCGCCAGCACGCGCCCCACGAGGGACAGCGCATCGGCGCCGCCGATGCCAAAGGCCGCCGCCATGTCGAGCCCGGCGGCGGGATCGACGCCGCCGAGAAAGCGGGCGATCAGGGGCGCGACAAGCTCGCGCAGCCGATCGGCGTAAGCGGGCAGGCGGTCGATGAGCTCGACGACCTGATTGTAGGCCACCGGCAACAGCGCGATCGCCAGCACCAGCGCGCCGGCGAAGAACGCGGCAATGATGGCGGTCGCCGCCACGGCGCGCGACAGCCCTGCCCGCTGCAGCCGGCTGGCGAGCGGATCGAGCAAATAGGCCACGGCCATGGCGGCCACGAACGGCAGCAGGATGTCGCGCAACAACCAGACGAAGAACAGCGACGCCACCAGGGCGGCGCCCCAATAGGCCGATTGCCGGCTCGCGCTCATGTCGATTTACCGCCATTGGCGCCGGACTGGCCGCGCGACCACTGAATGACATAGGCGGCGCCCGACCCCAGGGTGGTGACGGCGACAATGAACACCAGCGCGGTCAGAATCCAGGCCGACATCGGCAACGGTCCGAGATTCGCCAGCGTCGCCGCCGCCAGCACGATCTGCGCCACGGTGTTGGCCTTGCTGATGTAGAGCGGGTTAATGGGCAGCTCGATATCCATGGCGAAAGCGAGCAATACCGCGCCGACAATAAGAACGTCGCGCGACACCACCAGGATCACCAGCCAGGTCGGCAGATAGCCTTGGGCGCCAAGCGTCACGTAAATGCTAACCAGCATCGCCTTGTCGGCGAGGGGATCGAGGAAGCCGCCAAGGCGAGTGCGCATGTTGTAGCGCTTGGCCAGCATCCCGTCGACGGCGTCCGACAAAGCGGCGACGATGAAAAGCGCGAAGGCGGCGGTCCAGGCGCCGCCGGCGATAAGCGCCACCGTGAGCGGCACCGACAACAGCCGCGCGAGCGTGATGACGTTGGCCGCGTTCACCGGGTGGAACGCGGACTGGCCGGCCCCAGAGACCGCAACGACCACGACCCGCCGCGCTCGGCGAGCTCGAGATCGCGTTGGGCCAAAGCGACCTTCAGGCGCGCGGGATCGCCGAAGTAGTGCAGCAGCACATGCGCGCCACCGCGGTTGAGGGCGATGACCTCCACCTGGCGCAACTCGGCCATCGACTCCAGGCGCTCGCGCACCGCCAGCCATTCCTCGATCGTGGCGAGGGGCACCGTGACATCGAGGGTCGAGGTGGCGTCGGGGCGCAACAACGTCGCCTGCTTCCACTCGTCATCGAGGCGCGTGGCGATGAAATCGACCACCTGGGCGAGCACCGCGCCGACATCCGAGAAGGAGCCGCCGGCATAGGCCTCGGTCAGCGTCTCGCGGCCGTCGGGGCGGAGCCGCAACAGCGTGACCTGCACGCGCGGCTCGTCCACCGCCGAATCGCCTTGCAGCCAGGCATGGGCGACCAAGGCGTCGTTCAGGCCATAGCGCTGGGTCAGCGCCGCCAGGGCGCCGGGATCGCCGGCCAGCGCGCGATCCGGGTCGATGACGATGCTGTCGGCGAGATCGCCGAGGGGCACGATGAAGCGCAACAGGCCGGCGGCGCGTTCGCGGGCAACCCACGCCGCCCGCCAGGCGTTGTTGTCGTCCCACAAATGGCGCACGCCCTCGGCCTCGAATACCGGCACCACCAGGAGCGGCTTGCTCACGGTTTCGCTGTAGGGAATGCCGGCGGCGCGCAAATACTGGCGAACGCCATCGGGCTTGAAGCGCACGCTGACGCGGGCGATGTAACGGGTGGCCGAGGTGCGTTCATCGGCGATCTCGATGCCCTGCACCAGGGCGGCAAGGGCGGCGTCGTTCACCTCCGGCAGCCGTTCGCGGTCGCCGGCCAGCGTCAGCCGCTCGGTCAGCGTGGTCCAGGCCCGCCGCTGCCCGTCGGCCAGGGCTTGCCCGCGGGCGGTGGCGGCGTCCTTGGCGGTGGCGTCGACGGCGACGCGCGCTACCGCATAGAGGCCGCCGCCCGGCGCGGTTTGCGCCGCGGCGGCCGAAATCGCCGCCGCGAACGCCGCCGCGCCCAACCACGCACAGAATCGAAGGCGCCGTACTGGCCCTACCATTGCAAACCGTTAAGGATGAAGTATGTTTTCGACGTCGCGCGAGAGCATATCTTATCGGCGAGGACACCATCAACAAGCGCCACAACTATAAGGACGCGGGCGTCGACATCGATGCCGGCGACGCCCTGGTGGAGGCGATCAAGCCGCTGGCGCGGGCCACCAGGCGCAAGGGGGCCGACGCCGGGCTTGGCGGCTTCGGCGCCTTGTTCGACCTCAAGGCGGCGGGCTTCAAGGACCCGGTGCTCGTGGCCTCCACCGACGGGGTGGGCACCAAGCTGAAAGTCGCCATCGCCACCGGCCGCCACGACACGGTGGGAATCGACCTGGTCGCCATGTGCGTCAACGACGTGGTGGTGATGGGCGCGGAACCGCTGTTCTTCCTCGATTACTACGCCACCGGGCGGCTTTCGGTGGAAGACGGCCGGCGCGTCATCGCCGGCATCGCCGCCGGTTGCCGCGAGGCCGGGTGCGCCCTGATCGGCGGCGAGACGGCGGAAATGCCGGGCATGTACGCCCACGGCGATTACGACCTTGCGGGCTTCGTCGTCGGCGCCGCCGAACGCGGAACCATGCTCGACGGCGCCGGCATCGTCCCCGGCGACGTGCTTCTGGGCCTGGCGTCAAGCGGGGTTCATTCCAACGGCTTCTCGCTGGTACGCCGCATCGTCGAGGTCAGCGGCTCCGATTACGCCCAGCCGGCGCCGTTCGAGGCGTCGGTCAGCCTGGGCGAAGCCCTGCTCAGGCCGACCCGCATCTATGTGCGGAGCGCGCTGGCGCTTGCGCGCGCCGGTCTGGTCAAGGGGCTGGCGCACATTACCGGCGGGGGGCTGGTCGAGAACGTGCCGCGCATTTTGCCGGCGGGCACACGGGCGCGCATCGACGCATCCGCATGGGAACTGCCGCCCATCTTCGCCTGGTTGATGAGCATCGGCAGCGTGCCGGCGCAGGAAATGGCGCGCACGTTCAATTGCGGCATCGGCATGGTGGCGGTGGTGGCGCCGAAGCACGCCGAGGCGGCGGGCCGGCTGCTGCGCGAAAACGGCGAGACGGTGCATCGTATCGGCACGATCGAGGCGGCGGCGCCGGGAGCCGAGGCGGCCGCCGAGGTTCAGGGCGCGGAGGCGGCGTGGCGCGCCTGAAGGCGGGCGTTCTCATCTCCGGCCGCGGCAGCAACATGCAGGCGCTGATCCGCGCCGCCCGCGATCCGAACTTTCCGGCCGCCATCGCGGTGGTGGTGGCAAGCAATCCCACGGCGCCTGGCCTGGCGCTGGCGGCGGAGGCCGGGATTCCCGCCGTCGGCATCGACCCCAAGGGCCTGCACCGCGACGCCTTCGAGGCGCGGGTGCAGGCGGCTTTGGACGCGGCGGGGGTGGAACTGGTGTGCCTCGCCGGATTCATGCGCTTGCTCGGCGCCGCCTTCGTCGACCGTTGGGCCGGGCGCATGGTCAACATCCACCCCTCGCTCCTGCCCGCCTTCAAGGGCCTGGACGTGCACAAGCGCGTGCTGGAGAGCGGCGCGCGCTTCAGCGGCTGCAGCGTGCACTTCGTCACCCCGGAGGT
>CAZIVY010000599.1:0-1571 GCA_964542505.1 uncultured Rhodospirillaceae bacterium | reverse complement strand
TCGTCGTCGGCGATGTAGGCGATGGCCTGTTCGAGGCTGAAGCGGCGCGGGGGCGTCAGGCGCACCATGTCGTCCTTGCCGGCGGCGCGGACGTTGGTCAACTGCTTGCCCTTGAGCGGATTGACCTCGAGATCGTTGTCGCGGTTGTGCTCGCCGATGATCATGCCTTCGTACACCGGGGTGCCGTGGTCGATGAACATGGCGCCGCGTTCCTCGAGGTTCCACAGCGCGTAGGCGACGGCGGTGCCTTCGGCGGTGCTGATCAGCACGCCGTTGCGCCGGCCGGGAATGGGGCCGCGGTAGCGGCCGTAGCCGTGGAACAGCCGGTACATGATGCCGGTGCCGCGCGTGTCGGTGAGGAACTCGCCGTGATAGCCGATGAGGCCGCGGCTCGGGCACAAAAAGGTAAGCCGCGTCTTGTGGCCGCCCGACGCGCGCATGTCCTGCAATTCCGCCTTGCGCGCCGACATCTTTTCCACCACCACGCCGGTAAAGCCCTCGTCCACGTCCACCAGCACTTCCTCGATGGGCTCCTGGCGCTCGCCGGTTTCGGGGTCGTTGCGGAACAGCACGCGCGGCCGCCCCACCGACATCTCGAAGCCCTCGCGGCGCATGGTTTCGATGAGCACGCCGAGCTGCAATTCGCCGCGCCCGGCCACCTCGTAGGCGTCCTTGCTGTCGTTCTCGGTCACGTGGATGGCGACGTTGCCATTCGACTCGCGCATCAGGCGGGCGCCGATGACGCGGCTGGTAACCTTGTCGCCGTCGCGGCCGGTGAGCGGGCTGTCGTTGACCGAAAAGGTCATGGCCAATGTCGGCGGATCCACCGGGTTGGCGCGGATGGGCGTTTCCGCCGCGAGGTCGCACAAGGTGTCGGCGACGGTGGCGGCGGGGAAGCCGGCGATGGCGATAATGTCGCCGGCCTCGGCCTCGTCGAGGGCGGTGCGCTCGAGACCGCGGAAGGCGAGCATCTTGGTGATGCGCGAGCGCTCGATTTCGTTGCCGTCGGGGGTCAGCGCCTTGATGGTGGAGCCGGAACGCACGCGGCCGGAGTGGATGCGCCCGGTGAGCACGCGGCCGAGATAGGGATCGTATTCGAGCGTCGTCACCAGCATGCGGAATTGTTCGTCGGCGACGATGGTGGGCGGCGGCACGTGGGCAAGAACGAGATCGAAGAGCGCCGACATGTCGCGCCGCGGCGCCTCGAGGGTGGCCGCCGCCCAGCCCTGGCGGGCGGAGGCGAAAAGGGTGGGGAAATCGAGTTGCTCGTCGTCGGCGCCGATGGCGGCGAAAAGATCGAACACCTCGTCGTGCACCTGATGGGGGCGGGCGTCGGAGCGGTCCACCTTGTTGATGAGCACGATGGGGCGCAAGCCTTGAGCCAAGGCCTTGGAAGTCACGAACTTGGTCTGCGGCAGCGGCCCCTCGGCCGCGTCCACCAGCACCAGCACGCCATCCACCATGCTGAGGATGCGTTCCACCTCGCCGCCGAAATCGGCGTGGCCGGGGGTGTCGACGATGTTGATGCGCGTGCCCCGCCACAGGACCGAGGTGCACTTGGCGAGGATGGT
>CAZIVY010000598.1:0-6282 GCA_964542505.1 uncultured Rhodospirillaceae bacterium | reverse complement strand
GCTGGCGGCGGCGGCGACGGGCAAGCCGCTCAACATCAAGAAGGGCCAGTTCCTGGCCCCCTGGGACATGAAGAACGTGGTGGCCAAATGCGACCACGCCGGAAATCGCAACGTCATGGTCTGCGAGCGCGGCGTGTCCTTTGGCTACAACACGCTGGTGAGCGACATGCGCGCTCTGCCCATCCTGGCGGAAACCGGCTGCCCGGTGGTCTTCGACGCCACCCACTCGGTGCAGCAGCCGGGCGGGCAGGGGGCAACGTCAGGCGGCGAGCGCCGCTTCGTGCCCGTGCTGGCGCGGGCGGCGGTGGCGGTGGGCGTGGCGGCGGTGTTCATGGAGACCCACAAGGACCCCGATCACGCGCCCTCCGACGGGCCGAACATGGTGCCCTTCCACCAGATGGAAGGGCTGCTTGGCCGCCTGATGGAACTCGACCGCCTGACCAAGCGCCACTGAAAGCTCAGAGCGGCTGACCGGCCAGTTGCTTCGCGGCGATCATCCAGGTCTCGCCCGACGCCACCAGGCAAGAGACGCCGTTCGGCGCCACGTACAGCATCGTCCAGGTCGACCCGTCGCCATTGGTGAACACCTGGATCAAGCCGCCATTGTCCGCCAGGCCCATGGCCACCGGCGCCTCGGCGAAATTCAGCCGCAACTGCTGCGCCATGTCGGCGACAGGCAGGCAGACGCGCTCGGCCTTGGCCGGCGCCGCCAGGCCGGCGGCCAAGGGTGCCGCCATCAAAGTGGCCCGCGCGAGGGAACCCATCATGGTCTTTGTCCTGGCCGTTCTCCGTTCCTAGTTTCATCCGCCGCCGCGTGAACCGCGGCTGATGCAACTCTGGATCGCCGGGAGGCTGAGCGGAAATGCCAAGTGCTGATGGTTTCGATGCGGCGGCGGCATGGCCTTGCCGGTGACGCCGCCGGCGGGCACTTGATCTCGATCAATATCGATCCTGTCGTCGGGGCGTACGAAATAGGTAGCGCCACTTCTCTTGCATTTTGGCGCATTGACCGACGGCAGGAGGCAATCATGAAGACGAAATCAACAGGTGCATCGGCGGCCGCGGTGGGCACGCGGCGACGGGCATGGCGGGCCGCGTTTGCCCTTGCCGCGCTCGCGATGCCGATCGGCGCCGTGCCCGCTCTGGCTGCTGATCCTGCGGCAATCGATTGGTCCAGGGTTTCCACCAAGGAAGTGAATCTGTTCTATCCGGGCCAGTCGACCTACGACTGGCTGCTAAGTCCCGACCATAAGAAGGGCGACAAGCAGGTCGCGCAGGGCAAGACCTGCATCTCCTGCCACGAGGGCGACGAGGCGGATGTCGGCAACAAGGTAGTCAAGGGCGGTCCGCTCGAGCCGGTTCCGATCGCGGGCAAGAACGGAGCGCTCAAGCTTGGCGTTCAGGCCGCGCACGACGCCGAGTACCTCTATTTGCGGTTCCAGTGGAAGACCAACCTCAACCGCGAAGGCCGGATGCACGACTACATACGCTTCGACGGCAAGGAATGGAAATGGTACGGCCACGACCGCAACGACAAGGCGGTCCGGTCCGGCGAACAGCCCGCCCTGTACGAGGACCGGTTCTCGATCATACTCGACGACGGCAAGGTGCCGTTGTTCGCCCAGCAGGGCTGCTGGCTGACCTGCCACAATGGTATGCGCGATACCCAGGGCGACGCGACAGGCGACCGGGTCAAGCAGCATCCATTGTTCGGTGACGCCGGGATGAAGGAAAGCGACATCCGGAAATATTTGGCCTCCACTCGGACGGATGACAAGGCGAGCTGGGACAAGACCATATCCGCCCAGGAGATCGCCAAGATCAAGGCCACGGGCGGGTTCCTCGATCTCATGCAGTGGCGCGCCCATCGGTCTGGCCCCGTGGGCATGGCGGATGACGGCTACGTGCTCGAGTACCGCAACTTCGACCAAGGGAAGAACCCGTTCGCGTGGAACGTCGATCGCAAGGCGATGACCCCGCTCAACATGTTTGATGCCGCGAAGGTGGGGGCACGGGCGCTGCGCGCCGAGGACATCGGTAATCCCGCGAAACCGGCCGCGATCATCCGTGAGGTCAACGCCGTGCCCTTCGACCCCAAGGCGGCATGGAAGGAAGGCGACATCTTGCCGGGCCGTTTGCTCAGCCGGACCGACGCCAAGGATTCGGCCGCCGATAACGATTACGCCCAGGGCGTATGGAAGGACGGAACATACACGCTCGTTTGGCGGCGCAAGCTTGACACTGGCCATCCCGCCGACGACAAGATCATGAAGGTGGGCGGAACCTACACGGTCGGGCTCGCGATTCACGACGACAACGTGACGACGCGATTCCATCATGTCTCGTTCCCGCTGAAGCTCGGCATCGGCGTCGATGGCGACATCAAGGCGGTCAAACTGCCTTAACGACGCGCCACGGAAAGGCTGGCTAGAGTGCGCCGATGGGCCGAGAATCTCGCGCGCGCGTGGCGCGCGCTGTGGCGGCCGTCGGCGCGCTACTCTGTCGGCTTCCTGCTGACGGCGGCGGCTGGCGCCGGCATCGTCCTCTGGGGCGGCTTCCACTGGGCGCTGGAGGCGACCAATACCGAGAAATTTTGCGTCTCCTGCCACGAGATGCGGGACAGCCCCTTCATCGAGCTTAAGGAGACTGTCCACTTCAACAACCGCACCGGCGTGCGCGCCACCTGCCCGGACTGCCACGTGCCCAAGGAATGGCACGCCAAGGTGGTGCGCAAGATTCAAGCCACCAATGAACTTTTTCACAAGATCGCCGGTACCGTCGGCACGCCGGAGAAGTTCGAAGCCAAGCGCCTCGACCTCGCCAAGTCGGTCTGGGCCTCCATGAAGGCGACCGATTCGCGGGAGTGCCGGAACTGCCATGCAATGGATTCTATGGACCTCGAAAAGCAGCTTCGCCCCGCCAAACGCCGTCACCTCCAGGCGAAAGAGAGGGGGCAGACCTGCATCGATTGCCACCAAGGGATCGCTCACAAGCTGCCCAAGGGTTGGGTCCCGGATTCCAGCGGTTAACCGCTCCGGCGGTTGCAACGCCGTCCGCCGTCAGGCGGTTGCAACAATAGCCGCCCGCCTTTATGACGGGGGGACTGCCATTCTTGGGGTCCCCCGCTCGATGAGCGCCATCCACAACATCATCGGCCGCGAAATTCTCGATAGCCGCGGCAACCCCACCGTCGAGGTCGATGCGATTCTCGAAAGCGGCGCCCGCGGGCGCGCCGCCGTGCCGTCGGGGGCCTCCACCGGCGCCCACGAGGCGGTGGAGCGCCGCGACGGCGATAAGGCGCGCTACGGCGGCAAGGGCGTGCTGAAGGCGGTGGCGGCCGTCAACGGCGAGATTTTCGACGCGCTGTCGGGCACGGACGCCGACGGCCAGATCGCCATCGACGCCCGGTTGATCGCGCTCGACGGCGCCGCGAACAAGGGCCGCCTCGGCGCCAACGCGATCCTGGGCGTCAGCCTGGCGGTGGCGAAGGCCGCCGCCGCCGACCGCGGCCTGCCCCTCTACCGCTATGTGGGCGGGGTCGCGGCGTGCGTGCTGCCGGTGCCGCTGATGAACATCGTCAATGGCGGCGCCCACGCCGACAACCCCATCGACGTGCAGGAATTCATGATCGTGCCGTCGGCGGCGCCGACGTTCGCGGAAGCGCTGCGCTGGGGCGCCGAGATTTTCCACACGCTGCGACGCCTGCTGAAGGACGCCGGCCACAACACCAATGTGGGCGATGAAGGCGGCTTCGCGCCCGCCTTGCGCTCCAGCAACGAGGCGCTGGCGTTCATCGTCCGCGCCATCGAGGCGGCCGGATATCGCCCCGGCGACCAGGTCGCCCTGGCACTGGACGTGGCGGCGACCGAGCTTTACCGCGGCGGTCGCTACCATCTCGAAGGCGAAGGCAAGGTCTTGGACGCCGCCGGGCTGACGCGCTATTACGCCGATCTGGCGGCGCGCTATCCCATCGTCTCCATCGAGGACGGCATGGCCGAGGACGATTGGGAAGGCTGGTGCGCGCTGACCGCCGAATTGGGCGCCAAGGTGCAGCTTGTGGGCGACGATGTTTTCGTCACCAATCCCGTCCGTCTCGGCGAAGGCGTCCGTCGCGGCGCCGCCAACGCCATATTGGTGAAGGTCAACCAGATCGGCACCCTGACCGAAACCCTGGCGGCGGTGGACCAGGCGCACCGGGCAAGCTACCGCTGCGTCATGTCGCACCGTTCCGGCGAGACCGAGGACTCGACCATCGCCGACCTGGCCGTGGCCACCAATTGCGGGCAGATCAAGACCGGGTCGCTGGCGCGCTCGGACCGCACCGCCAAATACAATCAATTGCTGCGCATCGAGGCGGAGCTGGGCTCCTCGGCCCGCTACGCCGGCCCGGGGGCCTTCCGCCGTTGACCATGCCGCCTTGCCACTTGACCGCGCGCCGGGCGGGTGATTCGATCTCCCGGTGAAACTTGTTCATGAAATCAGCCGTCGGGCGGGGGCGGCTTTGGTGCCGGTTTTGGCCGCCGGGGCCGCCGCCTACTTCGGCTACTTCGCCATCGCCGGCGAGCATGGGTTGATCGCCCAGGCGCGCCTCGAACAACGCCTGACGCAAACCAGGGACTTGGTGGAAGCCAGCGCCACCGAGCGGCGGCGGCTGGAACGCCGCGTGGCCTTGCTCAAGGCCGACAATCTCGACCCCGACCTGCTGGAGGAACTGGCGCGCCATGTCCTTGGGCTGGTCCACCGCGACGACGTGGTGGTGCTGACACCGGAGTGAGGGGCGGGAGCGGCCTACCCGCCGACGCTGGTTGATCGCTGCGGTCGCAGGAGGCGCTAGGGGTTAGTGGAACAGAGCCACGAACGTGGCATGTACGCCGGTTGTGATGCTCAGCAGTGCAAGTGCATCGGCGCCACTCCCAGTGCTCTCAATGGCACAAAAACGTCGGAGGTGGCGTAGGCCGGTATTGACGCCAGCGTGAGCTGGTGGGCGACCCGCGCGCGCAGACGTGAGCAGATCGTGCTCGCGGTCAATGGGAACACGGTCGGCGTACCGCAGCAGCCGGCCGGCAGTGTGCTTGTAGCCGAGCACGGTAGGGCGGCTTAGAGGGGCTTGCCCTGGCTGGTGGACCAACGGGTCATCAGCGTGTTGCTGGGCTGTGTCTTGTCGACGACCTTGCGGGCGGTTTCCAGCCCCGCGACCGGCAGTTCCTTGGGATCGAGTTTGCCGATTTGCACCAAGACCGAGGCCTGATCCCAGTAGATGTGCTCATGCGCGACCTTCCCGTCCAGGAACCGGACGATCGCGACCAATGGGATTTCGACCCTCCGTCCGGTCGGCGGGATGCCGGGCAGCATCCAGTCGATTTCACTGGTGTGGGTGAAGGCGAACAGCATCTCATCGACAATTTGGTCGGCGCCAACCGTGCGGCTTATAGGTATAAGCTGCGTGTCGGCCGGGTTCGCGCCGATGAAGTGGTACTTGTAGAAGCGCTTGAGTTGATCGTGGCCGACCCCGCCGGTCATTGTGGGGATGTGGTTGACGTAAGGCGTGTCGACCATGGTCGCCATGGTGGCGTCGACGTCGCGAGTTTCGAATTCGTGTCGGCAATGGGCTTCCCAGAGAGCGACGAGGTCATGGTCGGGCACGGCGGACTCCTGTGTCATGTCCCCGCGCTGGCCGATGGGGGGCGCGGGATGCGGTCGATTTGCAAAGTTGCTCATGTTGTCCCGGGACTGCCAGATTGACAATGCGGCCCTCTGTTTGTTGTCCTCGGGAGCAACAGTTGGTCCCGACACAAGACCGTGACGAATTCTGAGATCGGTCCTGTCGGTAGCTGTCGGAAGCTGTCGGCACCTTGCCGTCGCGGCGCGACTAGGCCATTCTGGCGGCCGACGATCACGGAGGATTTAATGCCCAGCAAGGCAAAGCGCGCCAAGGCGCCCGCGCACGACGCGGACGCGCTGCTTGCCTTCTACCGCAACATGCTGCTCATCCGCCGTTTCGAGGAACGGGCGGGTCAGCTTTACGGCATGGGGCTGATCGGCGGCTTCTGCCACCTCTATATCGGCCAGGAAGCCGTGGTGGTGGGCATGCAGGCCGCCACCATCCCCGAGGACAATGTCATCACTTCCTACCGCGACCATGGCCACATGCTGGCCTGCGGCATGGACCCGCGCGGCGTCATGGCCGAGCTCACCGGGCGGCGCGGCGGCTATTCCAAGGGCAAGGGCGGCTCGATGCACATGTTCAGCCGCGAGAAGCGCTTTTTCGGCGGTCACGGCATC
>CAZIVY010000597.1:0-8449 GCA_964542505.1 uncultured Rhodospirillaceae bacterium | reverse complement strand
GTGCAGTGCGGCCTTTGCCAGGTCACCTGCCCGGAGAAAGTCATTCGCCTCGAGCCGCGCTTCAACTTCACCCCCGCCGCGCGCCAGGCGGTGGTGGTGAAGGGCGAGCAGCCTTTCGAGTGCGTGCGCTGCGGCAAGCCCTTCGGCACTAGGAGCGCCATCGACAAGGTGACGAAACAGCTCGCCAACAAGCACGCCATGTTCCAGAGCGAGAGCGCCATCCGCGCCTTGCAGATGTGCGACAACTGCCGCGTGGTCGCCCATTTCGAGGAGAAGCGGCCCATGGCCCACGGCACGCCGCGCGTCACCCGCACCAGCGACGATTATTTCCGCGAGCGCGAGGAAGAGGAAGCCGCGCGCCGCGCCGAGAAGGACAAGGGCGTCGCCGCCCCGCACAAATCCGGCAACGGCAAGGACCGGGATGTGTAGCGCCGTTCCGCGAAGGTGGAGTAATTATCCCAATTTCCGTACGATTTGTTCCGAAGTTTCTTGCGCTAGCGGGCTTGAAGGAGTGCCTTAGTCTGCGAGGCCAAGTATGCCCGCTGATGCTGGGGATACAGAAATGCGTAGTCCTCAGCGGTGCGCCCGCATCGATCCTTTGCCCTCAGATCCGCACCAGCATCCATCAGCATTGTCATGATGACATGGCTGTGTTGTGATGCTGCCATCATCAGAGGCGTTGACCCATTGAGCGCCCTGGCATTGGGATCGACCCCCCGGTCAATGAGCAGTTTGGCGATCCGATCACGACCCTCCGCTCGTCCTGGCCCAGGTGCTCCCGATCGGGCTGCCCGGTAGAGCAAAGTTTCGCCGTCGGAAATACGGCACTCCAAGCGTTTGACCGTGTCGTCTATTCGATCCGGTTGCAGATCGCGGCGGGATATTTTGATTTGTTGTTGACCCTGACTTGCGTAGACGTCTCCCTCAGCCGGATTTGTCATGTTCGCATTCGCTCCGTGACGAAGAAGCAACTCTGCCATTTCAACATCGCCGAAATTGAGCACCACTTGAAACGCTTCGAGGTCATTGCGCGGATTGGCCCCTCCTTCCAGCAGCGCTTGAACGACTTGAACCTTACGCGACGTCACCGCTGACTGGAGTGGAGTCGACGCACCATAGATGACGCCCAAGTCTCCAGAGACATGCCCATTGGGATCGGCCTTATGTTTGAGGAGCAGCTTCACCATCTCCAACTGGCCTCGTTGCGCCGCCGCAAATAGGGCACAGCCGGAACCGGCGTTCACATCCACTCCTTGCTCGATTAATCGCGTTGCATGGCCCAAATTGCCAGTAACGATTGCGTCACAAATGGCGCCAGTCTTTGGACTATTGCCACAACCCGACAAAGACATTGTAGCTAACACGCAGACAAAACTAGCAACGATAGGGCGTCTGATTTCAATCAGATGTGGGACGCTGTTGCGCATTGGGTACGACCTGAGCCCCTTCTTTCATCCAGCGATAAGTAGATCCCGTTCGCCATTTGAGCCTATCAGGCTCGGTGGTGCAACGGGACGGGGCGCGTAGCGCCGTCCCGCGAATTATTCTGGACGGTAGGGGCGGGTTTGAAACCAATGGACGCCGAAGGCGTTCATGTCTACACACGGAACGTCTCGTTGACTTTTTCAGCGCGCGGGAAGTGGCGAGGGCACGGCCCGCGCGGACGGAACATGACGGCGCCACAACCGTGGCCGCGGGCCTTGCGCTTCCCCGCTGCCCCGATTAGGTTACATGTAACCTTTGACGGGGATTGACCATGACGGCGACAACCAGCCGCAAGCGCGGCTCGCGCGACAAGGTGCGATCCTATCGCCAACGCATGCGCGCGCGTGGAATGAGGCCGATCCAGATTTGGGTTCCCGACACACGCACGGCGGCGTTCCGCGCCCAGGCCCACCGCCAGTCCCTCGCCGTGGCGCGAAGCGAGCTTGCGCGCGATGACCAGGACTTCATCGACGCGGTATCCGATCTGGCCGATGCATGAAGCGCGGCGAGGTGTGGACGGTCTCGGGCGCCGGTTACGCCGGCAAGCCGCGTCCGGCCGTGATCGTCCAGGACGATCACTTCGACGCCACCGCCGCCATCACGGTCTGCGTGTTCACCACCGACTCGACGGAGGCTCCCCTGTTCCGCCTCCTCATTGAACCTAACGAGCTGAATGGCTTGCGGTCCGCCTCGCGGCTGATGGTGGACAAGCTCGCCACGGTCGCCAGGGACAAGCTTGGGGATCGGATCGGCCGTCTCGATGACGAGGACATGGTGCGCTTGAACCGGGCGATAGTCGTTTTCCTCGGCTTGGCGTGAAGCCGTCAGGTCCGATCACCGCGACAATTGAGACAGTGTATGATTGTTCTAAATAAATCTGCCTTCGAGGGAGTGAATGACATGAACCAGAAAGCGATTTGGCGCCGCGGCGCGGCTGCCGCGGCCCACTCAATGGTTCTCGTGGCCGGCCTGGCCTGGGCGGCGCCGGCGCGGGCCCAGGGCGAGGTGGTGGTCTATTGCAGCGTCTTGCAGGACTGGTGCCAGCTCATGGCCACCGAGTTCGAACGCACCACCGGCGTCAAGGTGACGCTGAGCCTGAAAGGCTCCGGCGAGGTCTTCGCGCAAATCCGCGCCGAGGCGGGAAATCCGCGCGGCGACGTGTGGTGGGGCGGCACCGGCGACCCGCATCTCGCCGCCGCCGAGGCGGGGCTGACGGATGAATATCGATCGGCCGCGCTGGCGAAACTCCATCCCTGGGCGCGCCGCCAAGCGGAACAGTCCGCCTACCGCACCGTTGGCATCTATGCCGGCGCGCTCGGCTTCACCTACAACGCCGAGCTCCTGGCCAAGAAGAACGCCAAGGCGCCGGCCTGCTGGCGCGACCTGCTGAAGCCCGAATACCGCGACGAAGTTCAAATGTCGAACCCGGCCTCGTCCGGCACCGCCTATACGGTCATCGCCACCCTGGTGCAGCTTTTTGGCGAGGACAACGCTTTCACCTATTTGAAGAGCCTGCACGCCAATGTCAGCCAATACACGCGCTCCGGCCCCGCGCCGTCGCGCAACGCCGCGCGCGGCGAGACCATGATCGGCATCATGTTCCTGCACGACGCGGTGGCCGAGGCCATCGCCGGCTTTCCGTTGAAGACCGTCGCCCCTTGCGAAGGGTCGGGCTACGAAATCGGCTCCATGAGCCTGATCAAGGGCGGGCGCAACCCGCAAAACGCGCGCCGCTGGTACGAGTTCGCCTTGACCCCCGAAGCGCAGAGCCTGGCCGCCAAGGGCAAGTCCTACCAGACGCCGTCCCACCCCGACGCCGTGGTTCCCGCCGAAGCGCCCAAGCTCGCCGACCTCAAGCTCATCGACTACGACTTCGCCAAATACGGCTCGGCGGTGGAGCGCAAGCGGCTGATCGAGAAGTGGGAAAAGGATATCGGCGCCCAGCCGCGCTGATCCGTGAAATGGGGTCGGAGTGGGCGCGTGAAATGGCGTGAAATGGGGTCGGAGTGGATTTGGCCCCGCTGTCTCACAAGTGCTGACGGCGGACATCCTGGGGAGAAGGTCAACCTCGACGGCGGAACTCCGTGAGCCGCCGCCAAAAGGCGTGCTCGGCTTCGATGAGTCGACTGATATATCGAGCGTCTCGTTGGATGCGAAGACAGACACCGGGGCGACTGGGCAACCAGCAAAAAAAATCGATATGCGGCAATCCCGTAACCGCCAGTATGTGCTGGAGTTGCCCGACATAGTAATCGGGCACTCGGCCGTTGGTCTCTGCTTCTTTGTACGCGCGCTCACCGCACTTGATTTCGACGACAATGCCGCCGTCAGGCGCTAGGCCATCCACACTCGCGCGTTGCCACTCGTGGGTATTGCTTTGAAGGCAAGCGGGCGTGACGCGATTTCCACTAGTCCGCTCGTAATGCTTTCTGGCTTCGGGCTCAAGCGCGGTTCCCTTTTTCATTGCGCCATTCACGAAACTTTTTTCCCTGCCAAGCTTCTCCGATAAGAGAAAATCGGATTTTTTCCACGGATTTTCGCCCATGATTGCTGGGGCGTCCGATGCGCCAATCCCATTGTTGCGCCACTCAAGCCAGTCACTGGTTCCCTGCTCAATATCGACTATTGCATATCGCCGGACGGCCACAATGCCGGGGCGCCGCACAATTCTTGCCGATGATTTGTCGGCCTTGGCGGCGGTCGTCTTGATCGATGGCTTGCGGGGTTTCATGGATCAGGTCCGCTCAGGGCTGAATTTTCTTGTTTGTACCGCATTCCAGGGGGAGGTGGTCACGGGAGAACTGGGGTCATACGGTTTCCGGGTGATTGACTCGGCTGGATTCCCTTAAGTGAGCGAAGCAGTTAGGTTGGAGCGCCATGAATCGCAGGAGGTGAACATGGCGCATGTTGCGGACCATCTGAGCATTGGGAAACTGGAGGATCGGTATCGGTCGTGTTCGGATGCGTGTACGGCGCGGCATTACCAGACGATCTGGCTTTTGGCGCAGGGCCACACGATTGCGGAAGCCTCCGAGACGACGTGCTATGTGCCGCGCTGGATCGAGGAACTGCTGGCCCGTTACAATGCGTTTGGGCCGGATGCGCTTGGCGATCTTCGCCGCAATAACGGAGCCATGCCGTCGGTCCTTACGGCCGCGCTGCTTGCGAAGCTGAAGCTGCGCCTGGCCGAGCCGCCGCCGGACGGCGGCATTTGGACGAGCGGCAAGGCCGCGCGCTGGATGGCTGCCGAGCTCGGGCTTGCCAAGCTTGCCGCTCAGCGTGGATGGGAAGCACTCAAGGCCATCGGCTGGTCGATCCAATCGCCGCGCCCCAAGAACCCGAAGTCGGCGACGCCGGAGGAGGAAGCGGCTTTTAAAAAAAGCTCGCCGACACGGCGGCCGAAGAAGCCGCGAAGCATCCCGATAAGCCGGTCGAGGTGTGGGCAACGGATGAGCACAGGATCGGCCTGAAGCCAATCCGCCGCCGGGTCTGGGGGCCGATCGGCGAGCGGCCTGTTGCGCTCGGTCATCACCGCTATGAATGGCTCTACGTCACCGCCTTCGTCGCGCCCGCGAGTGGCGAGACCGTCTGGTATCTGTCGAACGGCATCGACAAAGCGTTCTTTGTAAAGTTGCTCGAAGCCTTCGCGCGTGAGACCGGCGCCGGGCGCGACCGCATCATTGTGCTCCAACTCGACAATGCCGGCTGGCATGGCCCGGAAAATCTGCCCGTCCCAGACGGCATCAGGCTCGTCTATCAGCCACCCTACAGCCCGGAACTCCAGCCCGCCGAGCACCTATGGCCGCTCGTCGATGAGCCACTGGCCAACACTCACTTCGCGACCATCGACGAGCTCGATGCGGTCGTTGCCACGCGATGCTGCCATCTGCATCAAGACCAAAAGACCATCGCGCAGTACACCGACTTTCATTGGTGGCCAAAATCCATCAACCCGAACTAATCACCCGGAAACCGTATCAGAGTGGATTTAATGGAGAATTGGGGTCAGAGTGGATTTTACCTCGTCCGGCCGCTAGGATGCCGGGAAGGAAACAGTTCGGGAGACGCGCCATGGCGCGGCTCGGGCGATACTTCGTGGCGGACCAGCCGGTTCACCTCATCCAGCGCGGCAATAACCGCCAGCCGGTCTTTTTCGATGACGGCGACTACATCCGTTTCCGCGCGTGGCTTGGCGAGGCGGCGGCGGCGCGCGGCTGTTCGATCTACGCCTACGTATTCATGACCAACCACGTGCACTTCCTCGTCGCGGCGCGCGAAGCCGGCGGCATCCCCGGCATGATGCAATCGCTCGGGCGGCGGTACGTTCGCTCGATCAACGCGCTGTACCGGCGCAGCGGGACGCTTTGGGAGGGCCGTTACCGCGCCGCGCCCATCGACAGCGACGCCCACTTCATCTCATGCTGCCGTTACATCGAGCTCAACCCGGTGCGCGCCCGCATGGTCCGGCGACCGCGCGACTATCGCTGGTCGAGCTACCGCGCGCACGCCGAGGGCGCGCCCGATCCGCTGCTCGCCGAGCACGAAATATACCGCGCGCTGGGCGCCACGCGCGCTTCCCGGCGGGAAGCATACCGGGCGCTGTTCGAAAACGCCCTCGATCCGCGATTCGTCGATGAACTCCGCGCCGCGACCAATGGCGGCTGGGCAATGGGCGGCGACACGTTCCGCCGCGCGATCGCCGAGGCCACCGGCCGGCGCGCCGCGCCGTTGCCCCGTGGCCGCAAGCCGGCGGTCGGGAAGGGGCGGAGCCAGATAATTTTACTCTGACCCCAATTTCCCAATTCCACCAATTCCACGTCGATTTCCTCAGCGCGTGGGTAGCGGCGGCGGCGTCATTCCTGGCCGGGGCATGCGCGCGCCGGCGCCCGCCGTCTCGCTGGTGATAGCGCGGCACATGGCCTCGGCGCGCGAGCGGAACATCGCCGCCTGTTCTTCCTTCACCGCCCCTTCGCGCACCATGGCGTCGATGGCGGCGCCGCGCTCCGCCATGCAGTCGGCGAAAGGCCCCGTCTCGGGCCTGCCGGCTTCCGCCGGCGCCCCCAGCAAATCTTCGCGGTGCATGTAGGCGAGCCCCGCCGCCGCCAGCAGAAAGCACGCCACCGCGAGCACCCGCGCCGCCGGGCGGTCGAGGAACGCCGGCGCTGGATCGCCGCTCATTGGCCGCCGGCCCTGATCCCGATTTCAGCCCAGCGCGATGTCGCCGTCGATGGTCACCGCCAGCCCCGTGGCCGGCAGCGTGAGCACGACCTGCACCGGCAGGTTGGCGCCCTTGACCCGGCCGCGGGCCACCGCCTCGCGCACGCTCATTTCGATCTCGCGCTGCGCCGTCACCCCGACTTTTTTCAGGAACTTGCGCACGCTCATGTTGAAGATTTCCTCGTTCATGGCCCTCACGCGCTCCCTTAGGCCGCCGACGCCAGCGGCAGGTTGACCAGAAGGTTTTGCGGCTTGACCCGCAGGCGGTTGTCCGCCCCCATTGCCAGGCCGAGATAGACCGGACGCCCGGCGACGGCGGGTAGCATGACGCGAGCGTCGCGAAACTCCATGCGGAAAAGCGCCAGCAGGTGCGCCCGCCGCTCGTCCTCCACCTCGCGCGCCAGGTAAAGGTCGTTGAGAATGGCGCTCGCCTCGGCGTCGAGGCCGATATGCCACGACCAGCGCT
Organism: uncultured Rhodospirillaceae bacterium; assembly: GCA_964542505.1. Lineage (GTDB taxonomy): Bacteria > Pseudomonadota > Alphaproteobacteria > Ferrovibrionales > Ferrovibrionaceae > CAZIVY01. Next base: position 1,281 of record CAZIVY010000597.1, on the reverse strand, counting down.
CGTCCTTGATCGAGGGCAGCGGCTCGACCCGCGTCTCGACGCGGAAGAAATGCCGCACCCAGGTTTCCAGCACCCGGCAGAAGGCGTCCAGCCCCGGCTGGGTGAAGCCGATGTCGAGCACGGTGTCGAAGCGGTCGCTGCGCTCCCAATAGACGGCGGCGGTGTCGAGGCCGAGAATGTCGAGCGCCACCTCGCGCGGCGCGCGTTCGGCGGCCAGCAGGTGGGTGAGGGTGGAAAACCCGCCTTGGGTGGCGTGCATTTCCACCGTGTCCTCGTCCGCCAGCATCACATGGTCTTCCTGGATGTTCACCATCTGGGTACGGAACAAGAGTTCCGCCGCCCGCACCCTGATCGGGTCCTCGCAACCCTCCAGCATGTTGCGGGCGACGATATGCACCAATTGGGTGACGAACAGCGGCGGGATGTCCACCGAGCCCCTCACCAGCGCCAAATAGCAGGGCTCGATGGCGCCGTACTGCACCAGCAGGTCGCGGAAACGCAGCAGCAGGCTGTAGTTCTCGCGCGCGTCGTCGTCGGCCAGGCCGCCCAAGCGGTCGTCCGCCACCCGCAGCAGCGGATCCGACAGCAACTCGGCGTAGAGCATGCGTTCGGCGGCACAGGATTCGGCCACCGGCTTCAGTTCCGGCCGCCGCACATAGGCGCGCAGGAAGTCGTCGGTAATCGCCATGTGCCCGTTCTCGTTCCGCCGCAGGAGATGAAACCCCGAGGTCAGCCAGAAATCGGGCCGCGACACGGTACTAGCCGCGCTCACGCTCGTCCTCGACGATGTTCCAGATGCGGGCGTGCATTTTCTCGCGCGGCGGGTCGAGGGCGCGGAAGCGTTCCACCACCCCCTGCGGCCCGAACTCGCGTTCGACGGCCAGCAGGGTGTTGACCTTGTGCTGGCAAAGCCCGGCGGCGAACTCGGTCTCGCCGCGGGCGGCGGCGCGCGCCGCCTCCATATGCGGGGCGCCATGAGCTTCCAGCAGGTGACGGGCCAGCGCCTCCACCACCGCTTCATAATCGGTGGCGTCGATTTCCGTCACCGCCACCAGCGTCGACCAGCCGAAGCTCGTGGTGCCGAGAAAGCCGTTGCGGAACGCTTGCCGCCGCTTGCCGGCAAGCGCTTCGGGCAGATCGTCGGCAAAGGCGAATCCGCCCGCCACCGCCCATTCCCCCGCCGCGGCCGCGCGGTCGAAGGCGTGGTCGTCGGAATCGTCGAGGCGCAAGGTGCGAGGGAAACGCATGGACGCGGCTGCCGACCCAAGTTAGAGCAGGAAA
>CAZIVY010000596.1:0-2364 GCA_964542505.1 uncultured Rhodospirillaceae bacterium | reverse complement strand
AGGACATCCGCCAGCTCAAGGATTTCTTGCGCGCGCAATCGCCGCGTTACGGCGAACTCAAAATGCCGATCGCCATCCTCGTCAGCCCCGGCGACAAGATCGTCAGCGCCGACCTGCACGCCAGGGCGCTGCACCGGGCGGCGCCTCATTCCGAATTGCTGCCGATGGAGGGCGCCGGGCATCCGCTGATGTATTCGCGCCCCGACGCGGTGCTGGAGGCCATCGGCCGCGTCGCCGCCAAGGCCGGGGTCGCGGCGCGCTAGCCGGCGGGGTGATCGGTGCCCATTTTAGCATGACCGCGCTTGCGCTTCACCGTTGCGCGTAGTATGTTTTTGCCGTGATCCGGTCCTGGCGCAATGCGGCGAGCCGCAAGGTCTGGGATGGCGAATGGCCGAACCAATTCCGCGGTCTCGATTGGGACGCGGTGGCGGATCTGCTTCTCGCCCTTAATGCCGCCAAGACACTCCAGGACTTGAGTCCGCTCAAGAGCGTTGGGCTGCACAAGCTCAAGGGCAATCGCCGTGGCCAGTGGGCGATGAGCGTGAACGGTCCATGGCGCATTTGCTTCGTGTTCGCGCAAGGTGACGCGCACGACGTTGAGATTGTTAATTACCACAAGGGGTGAAACCATGCCTGTCATCGCGCATCCTGGCCGCTTGCTGCGGCGTGAAATCGAGGCGCGCGGGCTCAGCGCCAACCGGCTCGCGCTCGACCTTGGCGTGCCGTCGGGCCGTATCACCGACATTTTGCACGGCCGCCGCTCGATCAGCGCCGACACCGCAGTGCGCCTCGGCCGCTACTTCGGCAACAGCCCGCAATTCTGGCTCGACCTGCAAAGCCAGTACGATATCGCCGTGGTCGAGCGCGAGCGTGGCAAGGACATCGCTAGGCGCGTGCAACGCGCGCCCGAACCTGTTGGATGAGCGGACACTGAAGGGCTTGGGATCGGAAAGGCTCGGGACCAATTATGTACGGGAAAAGTCCTGCCAGTTGGCGTCAGCTCCTCGTGCGGATTTTGGTGGGGCATCTCGGCATCCCGGCATTCCTGCTCTTTGCCGGATACACGATGTATTTTCCGATCGTTTGGGATTTCGATAACTGGACGTTCCAAAGTTGGGACTGGTCGCTCTCCGGTTGGTATTTCATCATCCTATATGTCGTAATCGGTTGGGGCTTCACGATCTCAACATTGTTCGGGGCTTGGTTCATTGCCTTTTATCCGTGGTCGTCACGTCTTCTCGATTGGATTCAGCGGACTCGCCCCAGTTGTTAGGCTCGCATCGCGGAAAGGTAAGAATGACGCCAGAATTGCTCCCGCAACAGGTTTCCTGGTCTGTCCGGTTCCGTCATGCGCGGACTCGTTCCGCGCATCCGCGACTTTCCCGCTCGATAAACCAAGCCCGTGCGCGGCGCGAGGACCTGGACTGGGAGAGGATGGCGATGCGCTGTGTCTATCCAGCCGATATCGAGGGTGACGAAGGACATCTGCTGCTCAGCTTCCCCGATGTACCCGAGGCGCACACCGAGGCGCGGACCCGGCGGCAATTGGCCCCTCGCGCCCGCGACTGTTTGGTCGCCGCCTTGGGTGGCTATGTCGCGCTCGGCCGGCCGATCCCGAAACCGTCCGCTGCCAAGCGCGGCCAACACAAGGTTGCTTTGCCCGCGTTGATCGCGGCCAAGCTCGCGCTCTACCAGGCTATGCGCGGCGCGAAAGTCAGCAACGTGACCCTGGCCAAGCGGCTTGGCCTAAGCGAAGGCGCCGTGCGCCGGCTGCTCGACCTCGACCACCGCTCGCACATCGATTCGGTCGAGTGCGCGCTCAACGCGCTCGGCAGAAATCTGCTGGTCGAGGTGCGCCCAGCGGCCTGACTCCCCGCGGCAAACTGGCCGTTGACAGGCCGGCCGCGATCCCTAGTATCGCGCGCGGGACACGCCCCCCCAACGGGGTGCGCCTTATCTGGAAGGGTAAGCCATGGCCAAGCCCGCCGTGCGCCCGCGTGTGGCGCATTTTTCGTCCGGACCCTGCGCCAAGCGGCCGGGCTGGTCGGTCGACAATCTCAAATCGGCGCTGCTTGGCCGCTCGCACCGCTCGGGCGCGGGCAAGGCCAAGCTCATGGAGGTCATCGACCGCCACCGGCGGCTGCTTGGCATCCCCGCCGGCCACCGCATCGCCATCGTTCCCGCTTCTGACACCGGCGCCGTCGAAATGGCGCTGTGGTCGCTCTTGGGCGCGCGCGGCGTCGACGTGCTGGCCTGGGAAAGCTTTGGCGCCGGCTGGGCGGCGGATATCACCAAGGAACTTAAAATCCAGGACGTGCGCGTGCTCAACGCCCATTACGGGGCGCTGCCCGATCTGGCGCGCGT
>CAZIVY010000595.1:0-5967 GCA_964542505.1 uncultured Rhodospirillaceae bacterium | reverse complement strand
CTGGCCGTCGGTGGGCAGGAAGGCGGCGCCCACCAGATCGGAGACGTCCATGGGCGGCCACAGTTTTTTCGCTTCCGCCGGCGACAGCAGGTGCATGTCGAGGCCAAACGAATGGGCGGTGGTCGCCTGGCGCTTGATTTCGGCCATGCGCTCGGCGTTGCAGGCAAGGCGCAGGCCGCCGTTCATTTTCCAGCCCGTCGCCTGGCCGGTGACTTGTTCCAGCGTGCGGTAGAGCTCGACCGAATATTTGAGCAGCCGGGTGACATTGGCGGACGACCGCAACTGGCCCACCAAACCGGCGGCGTGAAAACTGGCGCCGCTGGTGAGCTGGTGGCGCTCCAGCAGCAGCACGTCCTTGGCCCCGAACTTGGCCAAGTGATAGGCCGTCGAGCAGCCGATGATGCCGCCGCCGATGACGACGAAACGGGCGTGGGTGGGAAGAGCCATGGGATTCAATCGCCCCGCGGCAGCGCCGCCAGGGCGCGGGCGAAGCGCTCCAAATAGCCCTCGGCATAGGCGCGATAGTCGAAGGCGATGCGCGGATCGATGGCCGACACCATGCCCCACATGGCCTCGCGCAGCAACGAGGCGCAACACATGGCGCGGAAGGAACGCCACAGGGCGGCGTCCGGCTTGGCCCCGAAATAGGAGGCGAGAATCAGGCGCTCCGCCGCCTCGCCGCATTCGGCGTTGGAGGCCAGGTTGGCGAGATCGAAGAGCGGCGAGCCGAAGCCCGCATAGTCCCAATCCAGCAGCCACAGGCGCGCGCCGTCGTCGATGACATTGGCGGGCAGAAGGTCATTGTGGCCGAAAACCGTGCGCGCCGGGCCCAAGGCGCGCTCCAACCTCCCCGCCGCCGCGACGAATTCGCCGGTGCGCGGCGCCCACGGGCTGGAGGCGGCGCGGAGAGCGTGGGCGTAGTCGCGGATGATATGAAAGGGCCAGAAGGCGGTGGCCGGGCCGCGCAAATGCAACGGCACCTCGACATGGCACTTGCGGACCAGCGCCACCAGGCGAGTCAGATTGGCGGGGTCGCGCACACTTTCAGGCGTCAAGGTCACGCCGTCGATAAAGCGCAGCACCAGCACGCCGGTTTCCCAGTGCACGACTTCGGGCGATATTCCCGCCGCGTGCGCGGCGAGGGACGCCGCGCGCTCGGCCGCGCGCAGGATCTGGTGGGCGGGGATGTCGTCGCCAAGGCGGACGACGAAGCGGCCGGCTCGGTCGCGCACCAGGAAATTAAGGTTGGTGATGCCGCCCTTGAGGGGCTCGACCGTCGCCGGCCCGCGCCAGCAGGAAAGCGCCCGCACGCGGCATTCCAGCGCGTCGAGGCGATCGCCCGCGGCACGGCGATCGCCCCGTTGTTCGCTCATTGTCAGCGCATCGGCCGAGACGCGGCTCGCGCGCGCCTCGGCTGTCTTGCTTGCTTACTGCTTTGGCGCTGATTTGCCGTCGTAACGCTTGGTCCACTCCGCCAGGATGCGCTCGCGCTCGGCGCCCATCTTGGCGAGGTCGATCTTGGCCATGGCCGGTTCGGCGTTCGGCGGATAGTTCGGCGGCGCGGGGTTCAAACCCGGCAAGCCGACGACGGCGTAATACTTGCCGTACATCTCGAACGCCTTGGGGCTGATGGACCAGTCGGCCAGCTTTTGCGCCGCCGCCAGGTTCTTGGTGCCCTTGACGATGGCGGTGGCTTCCATGTCCCAGCCGGCGCCTTCGACCGGCAGCACGATGTCGATGGGCGCGCCTTGCGTCTTTTCGCGCGCGCCGCGCATGTCGAAGCCGATGCCGATCATGCGCTCGCCCTTGGCGGCCTGCACGCAGGGCGCGGAGCCCGAGTGGGTGTAAACCGCGATGTTTTCATGCAGCCCATCGAGGAACTTCCACGCCTCGGCCTCGCCCATCACCTGCATCCAGCCGAAGATCGCCAGATAGCCGGTGCCCGACGACGCGGGATTGGGCATGACGATTTGGCCCCTGTATTCGGGCTTGGTCAGGTCCTTCCAGGTGGCGGGCTTGGCGGCGTTCTTCTTCGGGCCTTCCACCGTATTGTAGCAAATGACCGCGAGCCAGGCGTCCATGCCGGTCCAGGCAGGCGGGTTCTTGGCGTCGCGGAACGCCGGCTTCAGCTTGTCGGCGCCCTTGGGCGCATAGGGTTCCAGCAGGCCCTGGGAATCGAACAAGGCGACGCTGGACGCGCCCAGGCCCCAGATGATGTCGGCGCGCGGGTTGTTCTTCTCGGCCAGGAAGCGGGCGGTGATGACGCCGGTGGAATCCCGCACCCAGGCGATTTCGACGTCGGCGACGTCCTTTTCGAAGGCTTCCTTGTAGGGCCCGAGCTGGTCGTTCTCGAGCGCGGTATAAACGGTCAGGCGCGTCTTTTGCGCCAAGGCGTCGCCGCTGCCGAACGCCAGCACGGCGCCGCACGCTAGCAAAGCCAACCGCCCAAAGCGGCTAAATAGTGAGCTCATAGTACCTCCCCTAATCGGCGGCCCGCCCGAAGCAGGCCGGCCGGCATCGTTACAGCGCATCAATATGACCTTCGGACGACAACGCTTGACGCCGGCGCCGTTGCGGCGTTCACGCCCGAAACTTGTTGTAAGTCAACACTTTTGCGCATTCTTCGTCAAGCCGCAGCCGGCCCTGGCCGAGGCGGCGGCACGTGCTAGAGTAACGAGCTTGCGGGCACGAAAGCCCGGCTTTTTCGCCTCATGGAGCCCGAGCGATGAGTATCATTTCCCCCCCGCGCGCTAGCGCAAACGACCCCAATCTCGACCGACTGGTGCGGAACTACCGGCGCAACGGCCCGCTGGAGGGCGAGTTCTACACCAGCGACGGCGTCTTCGCCGCCGACATGGAGCGCGTTTGGGGGCGCTGGTGGCTGTTCGCCGGCCATGGCTGCGCCATTCCCCGCCCGGGCGACTATTTCACCTATCAGGTGGGCCGCGACCCGATCCTGGTGGTGCGGGGCGAGGACGGGAACGTTCGCGCCTTTTTCAACACCTGCCGCCACCGGGGCGCCCGCGTGTGCCCGGCGGAATCGGGGCACGCGAAAAGGCTTGTCTGCCCCTATCACAACTGGACCTACGACCTCGGCGGCAAATTGCTGCTCGATACCAAGGAGGATTTCGGCGTCGACCGCGCCGAGCTTTCGCTGCACCCGGTCCATGTGCGCGACGCGGCCGGCCTGATATTCATTTCGCTGGCCCAGAAGCCGCCGTCGTTCGACGAGGCGTTCGCCACCATTTCGCGCAAGCTGAAACCCCACGGCATGGAACGCGCCAAGATCGCCCATACGGTCGATTACGTGGTGAAGGCGAACTGGAAGATCATCTTCGAGAACAACCGCGAGTGCATGCACTGCCCGCCCAACCACAAGGAATACAACGTTTCGACCTATGACGTGCTGCGCGACCAGGCGCGCACCGATCCGGCGCGCGCGAAGCAGTTGGACGCCATAACCGCCGAATCCAACGCCCGCTTCCGCGCCCTTGGCCTGGACGAGGGCGACGCCAGTTCGATGATGACGGGCGCATTCTTCCGCTGCCACCGGACGCCGCTGCGCAAGGGTTTCGTCTCGCAGACCCTGGACGGCAAGCCCGCCTGCAACCTGCCCATGGGCGATTTCAAGGAGCATGACGTGGGCACGTTGCGCATCACCATATTCCCCAATTTCTGGCAGCATTCGAACAGCGATTACGCCGCCGCCGCGCGGCTGACGCCGCTGGCGCCGGGGCTGACCGCCGTGCGCGGCACCTGGCTGGTGCACGAGGACGCGGTGGAGGGCAAGGACTACACCCTCGACAAGCTCTTGCCCGCATGGGCGGCGACCAACGAGCAGGACTGGACGCTCTGCGAGAACCAGCAAATGGGCGTCAGTTCGTCGCGCTACCGCCCGGGACATTACTCGCTGAGCAAGGAAGCCAACGTCGCCCATTTCGACGAATGGTATTTGGGCGAAATGTCGCGGGCGGGCTGACCGCCGGACGCGATCCCCCTCAACCTCACCCGTTCCGAAAGGCCCATCGATGTTGCCGACCCATGCGCGCATCGTCATTGTCGGCGGCGGCGCGATTGGCTGTAGCATCGCCTATCATCTGGCGCAGATGGGCGAGCGCGACGTGGCGCTGGTGGAAAAAAGTGGCCTGACCCACGGCGCCACCTGGCACGCGGCCGGGCTGGTGGGCCAGTTGCGCAGCAAGCGCAATTTGACCCGCCTGATGCAATACAGCGCCGAGTTGTATGGCCGGCTTGAAGCCGAGCAACCCATCGAATGGAAGCCGGTGGGCAGCCTCCGGCTCGCGTCCTCGCCCGATCGCTGGAGCGAGTTGAAGCGCAGCGCCACCACGGCGCGCAGCTTCGGCTTCGAGATTCACACCTTGTCGCCCAAGGAAGCGCAAAAGCTCTTTCCCCTGATCGTCCTCGACGGCGTGGTGGGGGCGCTGTTCGTGCCCGGCGACGGGCATGTGGACCCGAGCAGCCTGACCCAGGCGTTCGCCCGCGGCGCCCGCGCCGGCGGCGTGCGCATTATCGAGGGCGTGCGCGTCGTCGAGCTGACGGTGAAGGACCGGCGCATCACCCATGTGGTGACCGAACAGGGAACGATCGCGGCCGAGATCGTCGTCAACGCCGCCGGCATGTGGGCGCGGGATCTGGCGCGCCTCGCCGGGGTCAGGGTGCCGGCGGGGGCGGTCGAGCACCAGTACATGATCACCGAAAAGACCGACGCCATCCCGAAGAACCTGCCGACGCTGCGCGACCCGGACAAGATTTTCTATCTCAAGCCCGACGTGGGCGCGCTGGTCGTCGGCGGCTGGGAGAATAATACCGTGCCCTTCGGCGCCAACGGCATACCGCGGGATTTCGGCCGCGAGCTGCTGGCGTCGAACTTCGAGCGTTTCGAGCAGGTGGTGCTGCCGGCGGCGGAGCGCATTCCGCTGCTGAACGAACTCGGCATCCGCACGCTGATCAACGGACCGATACCGATTTCGCCCGACGGCGAGCCGATCATGGGCCTGGCGCCGGAACTGGATAACTTCTACGTCGCCTGCGGTTTTACATCGGGCATCGCCGCCAGCGGCGGCGCCGGGCGCGCGCTGGCGCAGTGGATCGTGCACGGGGCGCCGGAACACGATCTGTGGGCCTTCGACATCCGCCGCTTCGGCCACCACCATATGAGCCCCCGCTACATCGCCGAGCGTTCGGTGGAAAGCTACTGGCGCTATTACCAGATTCACTGGCCGGTGGAGGAGTTGAACTCCGGCCGCGGCGGGCGGCGGAGCCCGCTCTACGACGCGCTGGCGAAACAGGGCGCGGTATTCGGTTCGCGCTTCGGCTGGGAGCGGCCCAATTGGTTCGCGCCCGCGGGTGTAGCGCCGCGCGACAAGCCGAGCTTCGAGGGACGGCCCAACTGGTTCGAGCAGGTGGCGAGCGAGCACCGCGCCGTGCGCGAGCGGGTGGCGCTGTTCGACCAGAGCTCGTTCACCAAGTACGAGATCGCCGGGCCGGACGCGCTGGCGGCGCTGCAGCGCCTAGCGGTCAACGACCTGGACAAGCCGCCAGGCGCCATCGTCTACACCCAATTGTGCAACGAACGCGGCGGCATCGAGGCGGACCTGACGTTCATGCGCCTGGCGCCCGACCGCTTCTACCTCGTCACCGGCAGCGGTTTCGGCGTGCGCGACGGCCACTGGATCGCGTCGCATCTGCCCCGCGGCGGCTCGGTGAGCATGCAGGACATCACGTCGGCCAAAGCCGTCATCAACATTTGCGGGCCGTCGTCCCGCCTTGTGCTGGAAAAAATCGCCGATGGCGACGTGAGCAACGGAGCCTTCCCCTACATGCACACGCGGGAACTGCGGGTCGGCTACGCGCCGGTGCTGGCGGCGCGCGTCAGTTATGTGGGCGAGCTCGGCTACGAGCTGCATGTGCCAACCGAATACGCGCTGCACGTCTATGAGCAATTGT
>CAZIVY010000594.1:0-1622 GCA_964542505.1 uncultured Rhodospirillaceae bacterium | reverse complement strand
CCCCCAATGCGGATTTTCCGCCCAGGTGGTGCAGATCCTCACCCAGATGGGGGTGAAGTTCAAAGGCATCGACGTGCTCTCCGACCCCGGCCTGCGCGAGGGCATCAAGAAGTTCAGCGAATGGCCGACGATCCCCCAGCTTTACATCAAGGGTGAGTTCGTCGGCGGCTGCGACATCGTGCGCGAGATGTTCCAGTCGGGCGAACTCGAGCACCTCATGCACGAGAAAGCCATCGCCCACAGCCACCACGGCTGAGCGGCGCCCCCCACCCCACCCCCCCGCAAGGGGGGAGGGAAAATCAAATGGAGTTGCCCTCCCCCGCAAGGGGGGAGGGAAGAATAGTTTCCACCTCCCCCTCGACGGGGGAGGTCGGCGCCCTTCGACGCGCGCGGTCGCGCGTCGCTCAGGGTACGCGCGCCGGGTGGGGGTGAATCAACGATAGCGCGAAATGGCCGAAACTTACCGCGTCTCCAGCCGGATTTCGACCCGGCGGTTGGCGGGCTCGGGTTCGCTCGTCGCCTTGACCGGTTTCGACTTGCCATAGCCCTTGGCGGCGATCGCCACCGGCTTGAGGCCGCCGGATTGAAGAAACCTGGCCGCGGCGGCGGCGCGCAGCTCGGACAGCGCCTGATTGTAGTGGTCCGGCCCTACCAGGTCCGTGTGACCGCCAATGGCGAGGCGAGCGCCGCCCAGTTTTTCCGCCGCCGCCCTGGCCTGGACCAGCGTCGCCTTGGCCGCATCGTCGAGCTCCGCCCGGTCGAAATCGAAATAGACCACGAACGTCCGCGGCTCCGCTTCGGATTTCGCCTGCGGCCGCGCCACCGGGCGCGGGGGCGCCATCGCCAACTCGACCCGCCCCACGGCATCGAAGAACCGACCCCGGCAAAGGGCGATGTGCTCGGGCTGGCGGTCTTCCTCCTGCTCCTCCACCCAGCAATCGAACATCGCCTGCGCGCGGGCGGTGTCGGCGGCCTCGGCGCCTCTGGCGGACTTGGTCAGCAGCGCCATCAGGCGCCGGCGCGCCGCGGCCATTTCGGCAAACCTGTCGGCGGGAATGCGTTCGGCGCGCACGTCCTCGGGGACGACGTTTTCGCCCGCCGCCGCCGCCTGAGCCCGCAGCGCGAAACGATCCGAATTGACGTAATCGCCTTCCTGGTACTCTGTGCGCGCCAGATCGCGATAGGCTTGGTAAAGCCGGGCGCGAAAGTCGCCGCCCGTCAGGTTGATATTCTCGGTTTTCTGCAATTCCATGCCGGCGCAACCCGCCAGCGACACGGCGCCGCAAAAGGCGGCAACCAGCCCGCGTCCTGCCAACATCGTTTTCCTCCCTGCCTGAGCCCCAGGGAACGACGATTAGGCGCGGATTGTGACCGCGGGTTGGCGCGGTCGTGGCGGAAAAGAGGCGGGATCAACTCAACGCGAGTAGAATTCCACCACCAGATGGGGTTCCATCTTCACCGGGAACGGAACGTCGGCCAGGGCCGGCACGCGCTTGAACGTGCCTTTCATTTTCGCCGTGTCCACCTCGATATAGTCGGGAATGTCGCGCTCGGTGCTCTGTTGCGCCTCCAGCACCAGCGCCATGGTGCGCGCCTTGTCCGTCGCCTCGATGACGTCGCCC
>CAZIVY010000593.1:0-3638 GCA_964542505.1 uncultured Rhodospirillaceae bacterium | reverse complement strand
AGCGAGTCGCGGGTGTAGAGGGCGAGCGCGCTCCAGATCAGCGCGAAGGTGACCACATGGGCGGTGGTGAAATGCTCGCCCCACCAGAAGACCGCCAGGAGGAACTGCATGGACGGCGCGATGTACTGCAACAGGCCGATGGTGGAAAGACTGAGCCGCCGGGCGCCGTGCCCGAAAAGCAGCAGCGGCACCGCCGTCACCGGGCCTGCCGCCAGCAAGAGCAGGTCCAACCCCAGACCGTGCGCGCCCATGGCGCCGGTGCCCATGGCGGCGAGAACCAAAAGGTACGCGGCCGCCAGCGGCGTCAGAAAGGCGATTTCCAACCCCAGCGCGACCAGGGAATCGACCTTGGCGGTCTTGCGGATCAGGCCGTACATGGCAAAGCTGGCCGCGAGGATGAGGCCGATCCAGGGCAGCACCCCCAGCGCCACCACCAGGTTGATCACCCCCGCCGCCGCCATGGCCACCGCCAGCATCTGCGCCGGGCGCAGGCGCTCAGCCAGCAGCACCCTTCCTAAGATCACGTTGACCAGCGGGTTGATGAAATAACCCAGGCTGATGTCGAGCACCCGTTCGGCGTTGATCGCCCAGATGAACAGGGTCCAGTTCACCGTGATCAGCATGGCGGCGACAAGGAAGATCGACAAATTGGCCCGCGAACGGGCGGCCGACACGAAGTCGCGCCAGCGGCCGGCGGCAAGCAGGATGAGGACGACCACGGCCAGCGACCAGACGACGCGGTGGGCGACCACCTCCACCGCCGGCACCATGGAAAGCCAGCGGAAATAGATCGGCATCAGGCCCCAAAGAACGAAGGCGCCCACCGCCGAGGCGGCGCCGACGCGGGCGCGCTCAGCCGCCGCCGCGGCCGCTTCATTCACGGCCGCCGCCGGCAAGGCTGTCGGGACATGGTCGGGGATGGCCAAGGGCTGTATCGCCAATATCTACGATTGACGGTCTTGTAGCATGGCGGGGGCGGCGGACGATCCGGTTTCGGCGCATGCCAGCCATGACGTTGCCGCCGCTTCATTACGGTAAATAAATGGTTTTGGGTTGTTGTAGGGGCTGGCGGGCGACCATATATATCCCCTGCGGCAACCAGGGGGCCGTGGCGGCGCCTTCAAGGGCTGCCTAGACCCGCCAGTTCGTGGAGGATTTCATGGCTAAAGTCATCGGTATCGACCTCGGGACGACCAATTCGTGCGTCGCCATCATGGAGGGCAAGACGCCCAAAGTGATCGAAAACGCCGAGGGCGCCCGCACCACCCCATCGATGGTGGCGTTCGTCGCCGACGGCGAGCGGCTGGTGGGCCAGGCGGCCAAGCGCCAGGCGGTGACCAACCCGGAAAACACCCTCTCCGCCATCAAGCGCCTCATCGGCCGCGCCAATGACGACCCGACGACGCAAAAAGACAAGACCATGGTCCCCTACAAGATCGTGCGCGCCGACAATGGCGACGCCTGGGTCGAGGTCCAGGGCAAGAAATACAGCCCGAGCCAGATTTCCGCCTTCATCCTGCAAAAGATGAAGGAGACCGCCGAGCGCTATCTGGGCGAGAAAGTCACCCAGGCCGTCATCACCGTCCCGGCCTATTTCAACGACGCCCAGCGCCAGGCGACCAAGGACGCCGGCCGCATCGCCGGCCTCGAGGTGCTGCGCATCATCAACGAGCCGACGGCGGCGGCGCTGGCCTATGGGCTGGACAAGCAGGAAGGCAAGATCATCGCCGTCTATGACTTGGGCGGCGGGACTTTCGATGTCTCAATCCTGGAGATCGGCGACGGCGTGTTCGAGGTGCGGTCCACGAACGGCGACACGTTCCTGGGCGGCGAGGATTTCGACATGCGCCTGGTCGACTATTTGGCCGCCGAATTCAAGAAGGAAAACGGCATCGACCTGCGCACCGACCGCCTGGCGCTGCAGCGCCTGAAAGAGGCGGCGGAAAAGGCGAAGATCGAATTGTCGAGCGCCGTGCAGACCGAAATCAACCTGCCCTTCGTGACCGCCGACGCCACCGGGCCCAAGCACCTGACGATGAAGCTGACGCGGGCCAAGCTCGAGGCGCTGGTGGAAGACCTGATCGAACGCACCAAGGGTCCGTGCAAGCAGGCCCTGAAGGACGCCGGCTTGAGCGCCGGCGACATCAAGGAAGTGGTGATGGTGGGCGGCATGACGCGCATGCCCAAGGTGGTCGAAACGGTGAAGCAGCTCTTCGGCCGCGACCCCCATCAAGGCGTCAACCCGGACGAAGTGGTGGCCGTGGGCGCCGCCATCCAGGCGGCGGTGCTGAAGGGCGAAGTCAAGGACGTGCTGCTGCTCGACGTGACGCCGCTATCGCTCGGCATCGAGACGCTGGGCGGCGTGTTCACGCGCCTCATCGACCGCAACACCACCGTCCCCACCAAGAAGAGCCAGGTGTTTTCGACCGCCGAGGACGGGCAGAGCGCGGTGACCATCCGCGTCTTCCAGGGCGAGCGCGAAATGGCCTCCGACAACAAGGCGCTGGGTCAGTTCGACCTGATCGGCATTCCGCCGGCGCCGCGCGGCGTGCCGCAGGTCGAGGTCACCTTCGACATCGACGCCAATGGCATCGTGCAGGTGTCGGCGAAGGACAAGGGCACCGGCAAGGAACAGCAGATCCGCATCCAGGCCTCGGGCGGCTTGAGCGAGGCCGACATCAAGAAAATGGTCAAGGACGCGGAGGCGCATCAGGCGGAGGACAAATCGCGCCGCGAGCTGGTGGAAGCGCGCAACCACGCCGACGCCCTGATTCACTCCAGCGAAAAATCGCTGAAAGAGCTCGGCGACAAGGCGCCGGCGGCCGATAGGGCCGCGGTCGACGCGGCGGTGAAGGAGTTGCGCGAGACGATGAAGGGCGAAGACGCCGCCGCCATCCGCGCCGGCACCGAAAAGCTGGCGCAGGCGTCGATGAAGATCGGCGAGGCTGTCTATCGCCAGGCGCAAGAGGCCGCCGGCGCGGCGGGCGCGGGGCCAAGCGACGGCGCGGGGCCAAGCGACGGCGCGGCGCCGGGCGACGGCGCGGCCAAGCCCAAGAACGAAGAAGGCGTGGTCGACGCGGACTTCGAGGAAGTGGACGACGACAAGAAGAGCAAGACGGGCTGACGCAAGCTGTCAGCTATCAGCCGTCAGCCGTCAGCGATCAGCCCACAGGCGGTCGGTTGTCAGTTGAGCGACGCGTTTGCCGATGACGGAAGCCACATTGCCGCTAACCCCGCGCCGATAGCTGAAAACTGATGGCTGATAGCTGACTCATGGCCAAGGCGGACTTCTACGAACTTCTTGGCGTCGGCCGCAAGGCCGACGGCGAGGAGCTCAAAAAGGCCTACCGGAAACTCGCCATGCAACACCACCCGGATCGCAATCCGGGCGACAAGGAAGCCGAGAAACGCTTCAAGGCGATCAGCGAAGCCTATGACGTCCTGCGCGACGAGCAAAAGCGCGCCGCCTACGATCAATTCGGCCACGCCGCGTTCGAGGGCGCGGGCGGCGGGCGGGCGGGCGGCGATTTCACCTCGTCCTTCGCCGACGTCTTCGACGATCTTTTCGGCGAATTCATGGGCGGCCGGCGCGGCGCGGGCGCCGGCGGCGCCAGCCGCGGCGGCGATCTTCGCTACAA
>CAZIVY010000592.1:0-3091 GCA_964542505.1 uncultured Rhodospirillaceae bacterium | reverse complement strand
GCGGCCATGGCCCCGCTATAGAGGCTGCGCAGCAGGCCGATTTCCGCGTAGCCGATGCCGAATTCCGCCTGCCATAGCGGCAACAGCACCACCAGCGCGTCGGAATAGCCGTCGTGCAAGGCGTGCGCCCCGCAGGCGACGGCTAGCGCTTTTTTTTCCGGGCGGGAATGGGGGATCGCGACCATGATGTGGGACGCATCTTGACGTTCCGGGCCAAGCCACTCAAGGCCCGGCGCGGCGCCGGAGGCGGGGAGATCGATGCATTTGCCCGCATTGATCCGGGGAGTACAATGCGCGGGCGCGCGGACCTATCCGCAGCGCCGAGGGGTGTGCTGTGCCGCCCGACAAGATAGAGCGCCGTCTGGCCGCGATCCTGGCCGCCGATGTCGCCGGCTACAGCCGGCTGATGGCGGCGGACGAAGAGGGAACGCTGCGCACCCTCGCCGCCTACCGTCAAGTCATTGGCGATCTGGTGGCCGAGCATGGCGGCCGCATCTTCGGCACCGCCGGCGACAGCGTCATCGTTGAATTTTCCAGCCCCGTGCAGGCCGTGCGCGCCGCCGTCGCTATCCAACGCGCGCTGCGCCGGCACAACGCCGATCTGCCCGAAGGCCGGCGGATGGAGTTCCGCATCGGCGTCAACCTGGGCGACGTGATGGCGCAAGGCGACGATCTGTTGGGCGATGGGGTCAACGTCGCGGCGCGCTTGCAGGCGGCGGCGGCGCCGGCGGGCATCTGCGTTTCCGGCGCGGTGCGCGAACAGATCGAAGGCAAGGTGACCTTCCCGCTCGCGCCGCAGGGCGAGCGGTCGCTGAAGAACATGCCGCGCCCGGTGCAGGTTTACGGCGTCGATTGGCGGCTCGACGACCCGAGCGCGAGCGGGGTGCTGGGCGGGGCCTTGACCCTGCCCGACAAGCCCTCGATCGCGGTGCTGCCGTTCGCCAACATGAGCGGCGATGCCGAGCAGGAGTACTTCGCCGACGGCATCACCGAGGACATCATCACCGCGCTGTCGCACTATCGTTGGTTTTTCGTCGTCGCCCGGAACTCGACGTTCGTTTACAAAGGCCGCGCCGTCGGCGTGAAGCAGGTGGCGCGCGAGCTTGGCGTGCGTTACGTGCTCGAGGGCAGCGTGCGCAAGGCGGGCAACCGGGTGCGCATCACTGCCCAGCTCATCGAGGCGGAAAGTGGCAATCACCTGTGGGCCGAGCGCTTCGACCGCGATTTGGCCGACATCTTCGCCATACAAGACGAAGTCACGCAGAGCGTGGTCGGCGCGATCGAGCCGCAATTGCTGCTGGTCGAGGGCGGGCGCGCGGCGCGCAAGACACCCGCCAACCTTGACGCGTTCGACTGCTTCCTGCGCGGCATTTGGCATCACAACCAGTTGACGCCGGACGACAGCCGGCAAGCCGAGATGTGGTTTCGCCGCGCGGTGGAACTCGACGCCAAATTGTCGCAAGCGCATATGGGCTTGGCGCGTGTGATGAGCAGCCGCATCTGGTTCGGCTGGGGCCAAGACTTCGACCGGCATTTATTGGATCTTTGCGGGGCAGCGGCGCAAGCCGTCGCCCTCGACGACCGCGACCCCTACGCGCATTACATGTTGGCGTACGCCAGCATGCAATCCGGCCGCCACCGGCAGGCTCTCGCCGAAGCTCAGCGGACGATCGACCTCAACCCCAATTTCGCCCTTGGCCACTCGGTGCTCGGGGCGGTCCGCCTCTTCATGGGCCATTTCGCCGAAGCACACGAGCCGTTGTTGCGCTGCATGCGCCTCAGCCCGAACGATCCGGTCGCGCCTTTGTTCATGAGCTTCATCGCGCTCGCTCACTATCATCAAGGCAGTTACGCGGAGGCGATCCACTTCGCCGAATCCGGGCTTCGCCGGAATAACGGCTATGTCTTGCTGTGGCCGCTTTTGGCCAGCCTGGGCCAACTCGGACGGGGCGAAGAAGCGAGCGCGGTTCGGGTCGAAATGGAACGGCGCCAGCCGGCCCAGGCGGACCGCTTTTTCGAGCTCACCCATCCCTATGCCGACCCGGCGCACCGCGCCCATCTGATCGAGGGTCTGCGCAAGGCGGGCTGGCGGATATAGCGGCGCGTGTTAGTCTGGCGCGGGAGGATGGAACCATGAATCTGCATCGCTTGTTGGCCGAGCGTCAGGCGAAACGCGGGCGGCCAGTGCGCGTCGGCCTGATCGGCTGCGGCAAGTTCGCCAGCATGTTCCTGGCCCAAGCCCGGCGCACGCCGGGGCTGCAGGTGGCGATCATCGCCGACTTGGCGCCGGACAGGGCGAAGGCGAACCTGGCGCGCATCGGCTGGCCCGCCGAGCAGTATGGCGCGTCATCGGCCGAGGACGCGACGCGCACGGGCGCCACACTTGTCACCGACGACGCCGGTGCAGCCATGGGCGCGCCGGCGGTGGACGTGGTCATCGAGGCGACGGGCGATCCGGCGGCGGGGATCGGCCATGCCCTGGCCGCCATTGGCGCGAAAAAACACATCGTCATGGTCAATGTCGAGGCGGACGCGCTGGCGGGGCCGCTGCTGGCGCAGCGGGCGGCGGAGGCGGGGGTGATCTACAGCCTGGCCTATGGCGACCAGCCGGCGCTGATCTGCGAGCAGGTGGACTGGGCGCGGGCCTGCGGCTTCGAGGTGGTGGGAGCCGGCAAGGGGACCAAGTATCTTCCCACCTTCCATTACTCGACCCCGGAAACGGTGTGGGGCCATTACGGCATCGCGCCGGAGCGGGCGCTGGCCGCCGGCATGAACCCGAAAATGTTCAACTCGTTCCTCGACGGCACCAAGTCGGCGATCGAAATGGCGGCGGTGGCCAACGCCACTGGCCTGACGCCGCAGCCGGAGGGGCTGAATTTCCCCCCCGCGGGCGTGCACGACCTGGCGCGCGTGTGCCGGCCGCGCGCCGCGGGCGGGCAATTGCGGCATCGCGGCACGGTGGAAGTCGTCTCCAGCCTGGAGCGCGACGGCCGCCCGGTGGTGGGCGACCTGCGCTGGGGAACCTGGGTCAGTTTCGCCGCCGCCGACGATTACGTGAAAAGCTGCTTCGCGGAATACGGCCTGATTACCG
>CAZIVY010000591.1:0-6701 GCA_964542505.1 uncultured Rhodospirillaceae bacterium | reverse complement strand
GTCACCCCAAGGCGCGCCTGGCTGTAGATTTTCATCGGCAGCGTGCTGGCGCCGGGCCCGGTAACGAAGGAGGCGATCACCAGATCGTCCAGCGACAGGGTGAAGGCGAGCAACCAGCCGGCCAACAATGCCGGGGAGATGATCGGCAACGTGATGGCGAAGAAGGTGCGGGCCGGCGTCGCGCCCAGGTCCATCGCCGCTTCCTCGATGGCGCGGTCGAAGGCGAGCAGGCGCGATTGCACCACCACGGCGACATAGGCGGTGGAGAAAGTGGCGTGGGCGAGGGTCACGGTGGTGAACCCGCGCTCCCAATCGAGCTCGACGAAAAGCAGCAGCAGCGACAGGCCGGTGATGACTTCCGGCATCACCAGCGGGGCGTAGATCATGGCGGAAAAAAGCAGCCGCCCGCGAAAACGGGCGAAGCGCGCCAGAGCCAGGCCGGCGAAGGTACCCAGCATCAGCGCCAGGGTCGCCGAGAGCGCCGCGATCCGCAGGCTGGTCCAGGCGGCGTCGAGCAGTCCGCTGTTGCTCCACAACTGGGCATACCATTTGAGCGAGAACCCGGACCATACGGTCACCAGCCGCGATTCGTTGAAAGAGAAAATCACCAGCAACAGGATCGGCAAATAAAGAAAGACGAAGCCCAGCACCAGGGCGGTCACGGTGACCGGGGTGAAACCCGGTTTCATCGCCCCTGCACCCGCCCGCCGCCGCGCAGGCCCCGCGCCTGCAGGCGCTCGAAGGCGACGATGGGCGCCACCAGCAAGATCACCAGAACCACCGCCGCGGCGCTGGAAAGCGGCCAATCGCGGTTCTGGAAAAACTCCACCCACAGGGTCTTGCCGATCATCATCGTATCGGCGCCGCCGAGAAGATCGGGGGTGACGAATTCGCCGGCGGCGGGAATGAACACCAACAGGCAGCCGGCCACGATCCCCGGCCGGGCGAGCGGCACGGTGATGCGCCAGAACGCCTTCAGCGGACGGCAGCCCAGGTCCGCCGCCGCCTCGAGCAGCGTCAGGTCCATCTTTTCCAGCGTCGCGTAGAGCGGCAGCACCATGAACGGCAAATAGGAATAGACGATGCCGAAATAGACCGCGGCGTCGGTGTTCAAGATCACCAGCGGCGTGTCGATGATGCCCGCGCCCAGCAACAGCGCGTTGAGGAAGCCCTCGTTCTTCAAAATGCCGATCCAGGCGTAAACGCGAATGAGGAACGAGGTCCAAAAGGGCAGGATCACCAGCACCAAGAGCGGCGCGCGCCAGGCGCGGGGCGCCCGCGCCATGCCGTAGGCCATGGGGAAACCCAGGCCAAGCGCCATGAGCGTCGACAAGCCGGCGATCTTCAGGCTGTTGAGATAGGAAAACACATAGAGGTCCTCGCCGAACAGCGCCTGGTAGTTCTCCAGGCTCAACTGGATGCGAAGCGCGGCGCCCGCCGCGTCGCCGGCCCAGGCGAACAGCGGCGTGTAGGGCGGACTGGCCAGCACCACCTCGGCGAAGCTGAGCTTGAACACGATGAGAAACGGCAGCAGGAAAAAAAATCCCAGCCAGGCAAACGGTAGCGCGATCACCATGCCGGTCCAGGTCAGCCCAAGCCGCGCCATGAGCCGCCAGGCCGCGGCGTAGGGCGCGAACGCCAGCAGGCGGTAGTGGAGGCGCTCGAGGGCATGAAGCGGCAGCGCGGCGCGGCCGCTCAAATAGGCGATGTCGGGGCCGGAGTCCGGGGCGCGCCTCATTGCAGCAGCACCACGCCCGCGTTCGGGCTCCAGCTCAGCCACACCTTGTCGTCCCAGGAAATGGGGCGCTCCACCAGGCGCAGGCGATTGGCCTCGGTGGCGCGCACGCGCCCGGCCACGGTCGCCACGTGGTAGATCGAAACGTCGCCCAGATAGCCGACATCGAAAACCGTGCCCGACAGGCAGTTGGTGGCGGTATCGGCGGGCGGCTCGGTGGCGATGCGCAACTTTTCCGGGCGGACGGCGGTCCACACGGTGGCGCCAATAGCGGCATCGACGCCGCGATCGACATAGATGCGGCAGCCGCCCGCCGCGGCGATAACCGCGTGGTCGCGCCCGGTCTCGGCGATCTGGCCGGCGAACAGATTGACGTCGCCGATGAACTCGGCGACCTGGCGCGAATTGGGGTATTCGTAAACCTCGCTCGGCGTGCCGAGCTGAACGATGCGGCCGTGGTCCATCACCGCCATGCGGGTGGCCACCGTCATCGCCTCTTCCTGGTCGTGGGTGACGATGACGAAGGTGATGCCGACTTTTTCCTGGATGCCGATCAGCTCGAACTGCGTCTCCTCGCGCAATTTTCGGTCCAGCGCCGCCAGCGGCTCGTCGAGCAGCAACAGCTTGGGACGCTTCACCAAGGCGCGGGCAAGGGCGACGCGCTGTTGCTGGCCGCCCGACAGTTGGTCGGGCTTGCGCCGGGCGAAGGGCGCGAGGCGCACCAGTTCCAGCGCCTCGGCGACGCGGGTGGCGATTTCGTCGCGCGGCCGGCGGTCCTGCTTGAGGCCAAAGGCGATGTTCTGTTCCACCGTCATGTGCGGGAAGAGCGCGTAGGACTGGAACATCATGTTGACCGGGCGCCGGTAGGGCGGCACCGACGCCATGTCCGCGCCCTCGATCTCGATGCGTCCGGCGTCCGGGGTCTCGAAGCCGGCGAGAAGGCGCAACAGCGTCGTCTTGCCGCAGCCCGAAGGCCCCAAGAGGGCGAAGAACTCGCCCTGGTAGATGTCGAGGGACAGGCCATCCACCGCCACATGGCCGTCAAAACTTTTTCGCAGGCCGACCAGGCGCACATAGGGTTTGGCGGCGGCATCGTTCCAGGGCTCGAAGCGCGAGCGCTTCGAGCCGGGGTTCGGCGGGCCGGCCACGCCGCTCATTGACGTACCGACGCCTTCGGCGTCGACGGGATGTACCGACGCTTTCGGCGTCGATGGGACCTACCGGCGCCTTCGGCGCCGACGGGCACGCCCGCCTCGCCCGGGCGATTCAGCGGGCGGCTTTCACCCGCGTCCAGATGCCGGTGACCACGCGCTGCGTCTTTTGCTCGAACGGCGTCAGGGTGTAGAGGCGCTTGATCATTTCCGAGTTCGGAAAAACGCTCTCGTTTTCCAGCACCTCTTTCTTGATCAGCTTGAGCGAGGAGCGGTTGCCGTTCGGGTACTGGATGAAATTCGACGCCTTGGCGATGACCTCGGGGCGCATGAGGTAGTTGATGAAGGCGTGGGCGTTGTCCTTGTTCGGGGCGTCGGCGGGGATGGCCAGCATGTCGAACCACTGCGCCGCGCCTTCTTTCGGCACCTGGTAGTTGATGGCGACGCCCTTCTTCGCCTCCTCCGCCCGCGTCGCCGCCTGCAGGACGTCGCCCGACCAGCCGAAGGCCAGGCAGATATCGCCATTGGCCAGATCGTTGATGTACTGCGAGGAGTGGAACTTGCGCACAAAGGGGCGGATCTTCTTCAGCACCACTTCCGCCTTGGCGAGCACCTTGGGGTCCTTGGAATCGGGATTTTCGCCGGCATAGGTCAGCGCCGCGCCAATCACCTCGTCGGGGGCGTCGAGCATGCCGACCCCGCAATCGGCGAACTTCGCCACCACCGCGGGATCGAACAGGAGCTTGAGCGAGTCCGTGGGCGCGTCGGGCATGCGCTCCTTGATCTTCGCCGTGTTCATGCCCAGCCCGGTGGTGCCCCACATGTAGATCACGGCGTGGTCGTTGCCGGGGTCGAACTTGGCCACCCGCGCCATCAGCGTGCGGTCCATGTGGCGGAGGTTCGGCAGCTTGGCCTTGTCGAGCTTCGCGATCACGCCGGCCTTGATCTGGCGCGCCAAATACGAGGTGGTGGGAACCACCACGTCATAGCCGGTCTTGCCGGCCAGCATCTTGGTTTCCAGCAGATCGTTCGAGTCGTAGACGTCGTAGCGGACCTTGATGCCCGTGGCCTTGGTGAACTCGGCCAGGATCGTCTCGTCGATATAGTCGGACCAGTTATAGACGTTGACGACCTTGTCCTGTCCTTGGGCGGTTCCCGCCAGGGCGGCCAGAATCAGGATCGGGGCAAAAGAAAGCGCGAACGAACGAAACCAGCCGGCGGCCATGTGCATCCCCCAAAACCGCGAATGCGGACAGGGGGCGATTTCAAGACCCCGGCGGCGCGGTTGTCAACCGCGACGTGGGTTGCCGCCTCGTACCTGCTTCCGCCGTGACGAGACTCACCCCCGCCCCGGCCCTCCCCCGTCGAGGGGGAGGGAGAAGTATTCGAAGCGCCATCAATATTCCCTCCCCCCTTGTGGGGGAGGGTGAGGGTGGGGGGTGCTAGACCAGACCCAGGCGGCGGACGTCGGCCAGCGTCAGGTCCAGGCAGTGCCGCGCCTTGTCCATCAGTTCGTCGATCTCCGCCTCGCCGATGGTGAGCGGCGGCGCCAGCACCATGATGTCGCGCACGGCGCGCATCACCAGGCCGTTCTCGAAGCAGTGGTTGCGGCATATCGTGCCGACCCCGTGGCTGCCGTCGAAGGGGCGCCGCGCCGCTTTGTCGGCGGTCATCTCCATGCCGGCGATGAGGCCGACGCCCCGCACCTCGCCGATCAAGGGGTGGGCGGCCAATTCGCGCAGCCGGCGCTGGAAATAGGCGCCGGTGGCGCCGCCGGCGCGCTCCACCAGCTTCTCGCGCTCGATGATGCGGATGTTTTCCAGCGCCACCGCGCAGGCGGTGGGGTGGCCCGAATAGGTGAAACCGTGCACCAGCTCCTCGCGGGCGTTGGCGACCACCTCGGCCACGCGCTCGCCAAGCATGACGGCGGCGATGGGCACGTAACCCGACGACAGCCCCTTGGCCATGACCATCAGGTCGGGCTGGATGCCGAAAGTGTCGGAGCCGAACCAGCGGCCGGTGCGCCCAAAGCCGCAAATCACCTCGTCGGCAACCAGCAGGATGCCGTAATCGCGGCAGATGCGCTGGATTTCCGGCCAATAACTGTCCGGCGGCACGATCAGCCCGCCGGCGCCCTGGATCGGCTCGCCGACAAAGGCGGCGACGTTCTCGGGTCCCAGTTCCTGGATCTTGCGTTCCAGCGCGCGGGCGGCGTGGCGGCCATATTCGTCCGGGCTCATCTCGCCGCCCTGGGCGTACCAATAGGGCGTCTCGATGTGGACGAAGCCGGGCAAGGGGAGGTCGAATTGCGGGTGCATGGGCGTCAGCCCCGACAGCGACGCCGCCGCCATGGTCACGCCGTGATAGCCGAACTGGCGGGATATAATGGTCTTGCGCCGGGGCTGGCCCTTGCGGTTCCAGAAATAGCGCACCAGCTTGACCATCGAATCGTTGGCTTCCGAGCCCGAATTGCAGAACATGGCGAGGTTCAGTCCCGCCGGGGTGATCTCCGCCAGCTTCGCCGCCAGTTCCGCCGTGGGCGGCGTCGTGGTCTGGAAAAAGCTGTTGTAGAAGGGCAGTTGCATCATTTGCTTGTGGGCGGCGTCGGCCAGTTCCCGGCGCCCGTAACCGACATTGACGCACCACAGCCCCGACATCGCGTCGAGCAACTTGCGGCCTTCGGAGTCCCACACATAGACGCCCTCGCCGCGCACGATCACGCGCACGTTCTTGGCCGCCAGGGCGGCGAAATCGGTGAACGGGTGAACGTGGTGGCGGCGGTCGAGGTCCTGCCAGCGGCGGGTGTCGGGATTGTTGGGTTTGGACATTGGCGGCGTGGCGGAATTCGGGGGCAGAACGGTATTGACACCCATGAGCGCGTCCCTCGACTGATGGTACGGCGAGAGGAAAGCGCGGGAGCCGTTAAGGTTCTCTAAACGATCCCCGCCCTAGTACCCGATCGCGCGAGTTCGCGCCACGGGGGTCGGATTTGCGCGATCGGGTACAAGCCTTTGAATCAGTACCGACTTTCGTAGGTGATCGGTATTCGTTGGTGACTTCGTCATTTGCGAAAGTCGGTACGGGCGCCAATGGTATGGTGGAACTGTTGCAGGCATTGATTTGGCGATGAAAAACACGCTCGCGATCCGCCATGTGGCCTTCGAGGACTTGGGCAGCTTCGAGGCGGTGCTGCGCCGGCGGGGCCACGACATCGCTTTCGCCGAAGCCGGCGGCGGCTTGGCCGCCATCGACGCGCTGGCGCCCGATCTCATGGTGGTGCTGGGCGGGCCGATCGGGGCCTGCGATAACCGCGACTACCCCTTTTTGGGCGAGGAAGTAGCGCTTATCGCCCGCCGCCTGGAAGCACGGCGCCCCATCCTAGGAATTTGCCTTGGGGCGCAATTGATGGCGCGGGCCTTGGGTGCGCGCGTCTATGCCGCGCCGGCCAAGGAAATCGGCTGGTCGGCGCTCACCTTGACGACGGAGGGGCGGCGTTCCGTCCTGCGCCACCTTGCCCCGCAATCGACGCCGGTGCTGCACTGGCATGGCGATACTTTCGACCTGCCGGCGGGGGCAGATTTGCTTGCGTCCACGCCCCTTTGCGCGCACCAGGCTTTCTCCTGGGGCGAGTCGGCGCTCGCCTTGCAGTTCCACGCCGAGGTGACGGCCGCGGGGCTGGCAAACTGGTACATCGGCCATGCGCTGGAAATCGCCGCCACTCCTGGCATCGACGTGACGCGCTTGCGGGCCGATGCCGCCACCTGGGCGCCGGGCCTCGCCGTTCTGGGACCGAAGTGCTTCGCCGAATGGTTGGA
>CAZIVY010000590.1:0-2879 GCA_964542505.1 uncultured Rhodospirillaceae bacterium | reverse complement strand
CAAGGTGGAATTTTGGACCGGGCGCGGCATCGTCCGCGCCGTCGACGGGGTGTCGCTGAGGGTCAGGCGCGGCGAGGTCTTGGCCGTGGTCGGCGAATCGGGCAGCGGCAAGTCGGTGACCGCCCTCGCCATCATGCGGCTTCTGGCGCGCCCCGCGGGCCGCATCGTCGGCGGATCGATCCGCTTCGACGGCGGCGAACTGCTGTCCCTCGACGATGATGCCATGCGCAAGATTCGCGGCCGCGACATCGCCATGATCTTCCAGGAGCCGATGACGTCGCTCAACCCGTTGCTCACCATCGGCCTGCAAATCATGGAGCCGGTGCTGGTTCATCAAGGGCTGAACGAGGACGCGGCGCGCGCGCGCACCATCGTGTTGATGGGGATGGTGGGCATCCAGGACGCCGAGCGCCGCTTCGGCCAATATCCGCACCAGTTTTCCGGCGGCATGCGCCAGCGGGTGATGATCGCCATCGCGCTCGCGTGCAATCCCAAGCTGATCATCGCCGACGAGCCCACCACGGCCCTCGACGTGACCATCCAGGCGCAAATTCTCGAGTTGATGAAGGATCTGTCGCGCAAGCTCGACATCGCCCTCGTCATCATCACCCACAACCTCGGCATCGTCGCTCGCTATTCCGACCGGGTCTCGGTCATGTACGCCGCCCGCGTGGTGGAACAGGGCGTCGCCAACGACATCTTCCACCGCCCCCGCCATCCCTACACCCTGGGACTTCTGCGCGCGGTGCCGCGCCTCGACCGGCCGCGCGGCGCGCGCCTCGAAACCATCGAGGGGCTGCCGCCCAATCTCGCCACCGCCCCGCCCGGCTGCCGCTTCGCCCCCCGTTGTCCCTACGCCGCCCCCGCCTGCGCCGAGGAGCCGCACCTCGCCGCCACCGACATCGGCAGCCTCTCGGCCTGCTTCCGCCACGCCGAGATCGCCAGCGGACAAATCACTTGGCCGGCCAGTGGCGCCCATGGGGCCGCGCCGGTGGGCCATGGCGCGGAGCCGCTGCTCTCGGTGCGCGGATTGACCAAGCATTTTCCCATCACGCGCGGCTTTCGCGGCCAGCGCGGGGTCGTCCGCGCGGTGGAGGATGTGAGCTTCGACATCTATCCCGGCGAAACCCTGGGGCTGGTGGGCGAGTCCGGTTGCGGTAAGACGACGGTGGGGCGGCTCATTCTGCGGCTCGAGCAAGCGACCTCTGGCGAGATTCGTTTTGCCGGCGCGGACCTCGTCAACGCCTCACCCGCCGATCTCAAGGACATCCGGCGCAAGGTGCAGGTCATCTTTCAGGACCCCTACAGCTCGCTCAACCCGCGCATGACCGTCGGGCAGATCGTGGGCGAGCCGATCCACGTCTACAAGCTGGCGCCGAACCGCGCGGCCGTGGCCGAGCGCGTGGCCACGATCCTCGGCCAGGTCGGCTTGCGCCCGGAGATCGCCGCCCGTTACCCGCATCAGCTTTCCGGCGGGCAGCGCCAGCGCGTGGGCATCGCGCGCGCACTGGCCATGGAGCCCTCGTTCATCGTCTGCGACGAGGCCGTTTCGGCGCTCGACGTGTCGATCCAGGGCCAGATCATCAACCTGCTCGAGGAGTTGCAGCGCACCTACAGACTCGCCTATCTCTTCATCGCCCACGACTTGGCCGTCGTTCGCCACCTCGCGATGCGGGTCGTCGTCATGTATTTCGGCCGCGTCATGGAGGTTGCCGATCGCGATGCGCTCTACCGCGAGCCGCTTCACCCGTATACGAAGGTTCTACTCGATGCCGCCCCGGTTCCCGACCCGACGGTCGAGAAGGCGCGCGCCCCGCGCCTCATTCATGGCGAACTGCCAAGCCATTTGACGCCGCCCAAGGGATGCGTCTTTAATACCAGATGCCACATGGCCAGCGAGGAATGCCGCCGGGAAGCGCCGCCGTTGCGCGAGGTGCGGCCTGGCCATTTCGCCGCCTGCATCAAGATTTGACCGCGGCTGGAAAAACCAAAAAAGCCGGTCTATCAAGGCCGGACAATCACGGAGGAAACCGCCGATGAAACGCTACTGGATGGCTTCGATCATTGCTATCGCGACCCTGGCTCTTGCCGGCAGCACCGCTTTCGCCCAGGCGGTGAAGCGGGGCGGTTCGCTGACTTTCGCCATCAGCGCCGAGACGCCGCACTACGACGCCCACGGCAGCGACACCTACGCCACGCTGCACTTCGCCGCTCCGTTCTACTCCACGCTGCTGCGCTTCAAGCTGGAGAAGTTTCCCGAGGTCGAGGGCGACCTCGCCGCTTCCTGGACGGTAGCGCCCGACCTCCTGACCTACACGTTCAAGCTCCGCCCCGGCGTGACCTTCCACGATGGCGCGGCGCTGACCTCGGCCGACGTCAAGGCGACCTATGATCGCCTGCGCAACCCACCCGAGGGCGTGGTCTCGACCCGCAAGCCCACCTTCAGCGACATAGGCGCCATCGAGACGCCCGACGCCAATACCGTCGTGTTCAAGATGAAATCGGTGAACGCGGCGATGCTCGAGCACTTTGCCTCGCCGTGGAACGCCATCTATGCGGCCAAGGACATCGCCGCCGACGCCAATGCCCCGAAGACGAAGATCAACGGCACCGGGCCGTTCATCTTCGTCGAGCACGTCAAGGGCAGCCACGTCGTGGGCAGGAAGAACGACAAGTACTTCAAGTCGGGCTTGCCATATCTCGACGGCTTCAAGGGCGTTTTCACGCTGCAGGCCGCCGCCATGTTGAACGCGATCCAGGGCGGACAGGTGCTGGCCGAGTTCCGCGGCATTTCACCCGCCGAGCGCGACCGCCTGGTGCAGGCCATGGGCGACAAGATCAGGATCGAGGAGTCGAGCTGGACGCTGAACCTGCTCGTC
>CAZIVY010000589.1:0-3534 GCA_964542505.1 uncultured Rhodospirillaceae bacterium | reverse complement strand
TCGGCATGTTCCGCGACAGGTTCGAAGTATCCCCGGCCGACGGGCTGGACGATGCGGCCTTGATTGAGCGGCTTGCCAAGGGCGACGTGGCGGCGGCGGCCATGCTTGCCCGCTTGATCGGGAAGCCGAGCTTCGACGCCTGAGCTAACAGGCCTGCACCGCACCAAGACCTACTTGGCAAGCAAGACCCCGACCCCGCCCCATTGCACGCCCTCGGGGCTTCCCGCCGCCCCGCCTCTGCGGCCGTCGCCTGCTTTCGGCGCGCGCCCGCCGGTGATAGAATTCTTGGAAATAATGGGAGGTCGCCATGAAGCGCCTGGCTCTGGCGTTGGCGTTGTTTCTCGCGGCGACGGCGCCGGCGCGTGCCGGGTTGGACGAAGGCCTCGCCGCCTTTGAGCGCGGCGACTACGCCACCGCTTACCGCGAATTCCTGCCCCTGGCCCAGCAAGGCAATGCGCAGGCGCAAAACGGCCTCGGCATCATGTACCACAGGGGCCGGGGTGTGGCGCAGGACCATGCCGAAGCCGTGAAGTGGTACCGCCTGGCCGCAGAGCAGGGTGATGTTTTCGCCCAGTCCCAAGTCGGATACATGTACGCGAACGGCCAAGCCGTCACGCAGGACTATGTGCAAGCCGTGCGCTGGTACCGCCTGGCCGCCCAGCAGGGCAACGCCATCGCGCAACACAACCTCGGCGGCATGTACCAGCAAGGCAATGGCGTGCCCCAGGACTATGTCGAAGCGGTGAAGTGGTACCGGTTGGCCGCCGAGCAGGGTGACGCCAGCGCCCAGAACAACCTCGGCGGCATGTACCAGAGGGGCGAGGGCGTGGCGCAGGACTATGGGCAAGCGGTGAAGTGGTACCGCCTGGCCGCCGAGCAGGGTGACGCCAGCGCCCAGAACAACCTCGGCGTCATGTACGACAACGGCCAGGGCGTGGCGCAGGACTATGTGCAGGCGCACATGTGGTTCAACCTAGCCGCCGCGAACGAGGCGCGCGCGGTTCGCGACCTTTTCGCACGCAGCCGCGACGCAGTGGCACGCAAGATGACCCCGGCGCAGATCGCGCGGGCGCAGGAACTGGCGCGCGATTTCCGGCCGAAACCGTCCACGCCAGCGCGTTGAATTCCGACATGGACGACGCGGCCACGGTGGACACGGCGTCCTGCCCCCTGACGGCCCATTGCACGCCGGCCCTGCGCGTAGTCGAATATCGCCGTGGTCCGCGCCCTAACCGTCGCTCTCGCACTCTTGATCGCCGTACTCGCGCCAGCGGCGCAAGCCGACGTTGCCGGGCGCGCGTCAGTGGTCGATGGCGATACCCTTGAAATCCACGGGCGGCGCATCCGCCTGCATGGAATCGACGCCCCCGAGAGCGGGCAAGATTGCAAGGCTGGCGGTCAGGTCTACCGATGCGGCGGGAAGGGATACAGCCGATTGTGCGCTCAGTCGGATGACCGTGTGTCGAACCAACCGGGATGCGAGCAGACGGCGTGAACTGCGCGATTTCCGTTGTGCTCGCGAGGTAGAATGTCCCGGCAATTCCTCGAGTGGCCTTTGAGTATTTGCCGCTTTGCACGGGCTGATCTGTATATCGCTGCAGATCGATCTTTTCAGTCGCGAGGTCGGGAGCGTTAGCAGCGCTCAGATCATGCGACTGTCGTAAGCCCAGTGCAGCAAGGCCTGCCGTTGGCGCGGTCTGCAAAAGGGATCGCCGGGCTCGCAGTTCTGTCTGATCTGCGCGATGTGCCGTCGAAACGCCTTCCAGCGCTTGATCTGGCGCCTGTCCTCCTCGGGCATCCGTCGCCCCATGAAGTAGCGGCAATACCATTGGAACCAGCCGCGCGGATCGTCGTCGTGAAGCCAACCGTTTTGACGCCACACCGATAGCGGTTGGCTCGCATCGACACCGAAATAATTGAGGGTGTCGTTTCTGCCTGCCGGCGAGAGCGTGGCACGCGTGAACCAGCTCGAGGGAAACTCCTTTTGGCAGTCGGTCATGTACTTGCCACTGAAAACACCGAGCGCCAGCATTTCCTTGGGTGTCAGCTCGGGTTTGAACTCTGGATCGAAATTGCGCCCGATCGGTTCCGCCAGGACGTAACGGTAGCCCTTCTGCATCTTGTCGTTGGCGAGCATCTTCCGGCCGATGTCGGCGACAACTACTTTTGCCACGTCGCCCAGCCGGCGCGCGGCGGCCACCGTAGGCAACGCCGCCAGCATGGCGTCGAGACTGGCGCGGGTTATCAAAGTTCGCCGTCCTGCTTTGCGAGCGTCCAGTTTTCCGGCTTTGATTTCGCCGTAAATGCGCGAGCGGGAGTAGCCGGTATAGGCGGCGCTCCCGAGAATCGTGAAGGCCGCTGGTGTAGGCGTTTCGTTTCGATGCACGGCTTGTTCCATTTCCTAGGATGCCACGGGACAGACAGCACCCTGACAGCCGCCGTCAGCCGGCGCTTCCATGGGACCGGGGGATTTCAACCGAGGTTTCGTGGAACCCCGGCCAGTCGGGATTTCGGGGTACTTAGGCGCCGCGCTCGCGGCAAACCATCTCGATATATCGTTTCAGGCCGACACCCAGCTCGTCGCCGCCTTTCCCGGTGGCGAGTTCGTATGCCCGCTTAACGAGCTCGGCAAAGTCGCCGGTGTCCGATTGCGTGGGCTTGTCGTCAGGCCGGAACGAAAGAAACAGGTTCTTGCACTGCTCGGCGAGGATGAGTTTAGGCGGGCCTTTCGTCATGGTGTGAGGGGTGGTGGGGCCGAGGTTGTCCGGCCAGCGGTGGGCGCGTAATTCAAGCCTCGTTTGCAAGTCGTCGATTTGCGGTCCAAAGGCGCTTGCGTCAGCGGTTAATTTGTCGCGCTCCGTTTCAGCGGCGGCCCGGAGCGCGGCGTTGTCGCGAAAAGTGAATGTCGCCGCGCCTAGCGTGAGATAGCGGCCGATGCCCGCGAGTGCCTCCGAAAACGCCTTGCCGGCCCGCGCAACGGCTTTCACCGCTTCCCTCGATTCGCTCATGCCCGGCGTCGCTTCGGCCGCCTCGGTCCCGGAGCGAAAGTCGGCGGCGATGCTCACCAAGCGTGATTCGACTTCGGCGCGCCGCGCCGCATCGGTCGCGCCCAACAGGTCGCAAGCCTCGGTGATCAGTTCGCGCCGCCGGGCATCATTGGGGCCATTGCCGTGGGGCGTGCTTGTAGTGGTAATAGGCATCGCGCCTCCGCATGAGCGCCCGCAAGGTGGCGACGGGAAACGCGGTGCGGTGCCGCGCTTGTCGAGTGCCCTCTATCCCGTCGCGCTGGTGATTTCGACGCGCATCCTCTAAAGGCTGTCGATGATAGCCTTACGCCTCGTCTCGTACTCGGCGGGCGAAATTAACCCCCGTGCCCGCAAATCATCGAGCCGTCGCAGCCGTTCGGCGACATCGGACTGCCCGGCCGGTGTCGTTCCGGGAGCTAAGCTACCTGCCCGCCGCACCGATGCAAGGAACTGAGCGCTTTCGGCTCCTGTTTGCAGTATCGAACGGGTGAGTTCTGTGGTTGTGACC
>CAZIVY010000588.1:0-4606 GCA_964542505.1 uncultured Rhodospirillaceae bacterium | reverse complement strand
CCCACGCTCAAGTGCCGAAATACTTGGCGTAGCGTTCCTTGATCTTTTCCGCTTCGTCGGCCACCGCGATCGCGTCCTCCTTCATCACCTTGATGTCCTTGAACGAGGGCAGGTCGGGCGCGTCCTTGGTCTGCTTGTGGTAGGAGCGCATGCCGGCCACGTCGATGAGCATCTGCTGCCCCTCGCGGGTGAACAGATAGCTTTGGAGCAGCCGCGCGGCGTTGGGATTGGGTGCCCGCTTCATCACCGCCGAGGGCGAGATGATCAGCGGCGTCCCCTCCGCCGGGTAGATGATCTGCACCGGGTTGCCCTCGCGGCGCATCTGCAGGATGACGTATTCGTTGCCGTCCACCATCACCGCCCGCTCGCCGAGCGAGAGCTTTTTCGGCGGCTCGGTGGAGGATTGCACCTGCATGACCTTCAGCGCCGCCAGCTTCTCGAAGAACTGCCAGCCGATGTCGCGCGCGATCTGGTGGGTGGCGGTGAGCGCGGTGCCGCTGTAGCTCGGATTGGCCTTGACCATCTTGCCTGACCATTTCGGATCGAGGACGTCGGCGTAGCTCTTGGGCGCTTCCTCCGGCTTCAAGAGCTTGGTGTTGTAGCCCATCACCGACAGCGACACGCGCCATGAGGCGTAGGTATCGTCGGGGTCGCGCTGGTCGGCGGGGAAGTGCAGCGCCACGTCCTCGGGCAAATAGGGCGCGAGCCATCCCTGGCGCTTCCAGACGACGAAATGCGCCGCATCCGAGGTGCTGACCACGTCGGCGGCGGCGATGTTGCTGCCGTATTCCTGGGACAGGCGCTGGAAAATGCGCTCGGAACCCGAACGCTCCACCTGCACCTTGACGCCGGGGAATTTGGCTTCGAAGTCCTTGCCCACCTTTTCCGCCACCTGCACCTCGATCGAGGTGTAGAAAACCACCTTGCCTTCCTTTTTCGCCGCCTCGATCAACTGCGGCGTGATCTTCGTCACCTCCACTGCATTCGCCGGCGCCGCCATCGCGGCAACCGCCGTAAAGACGGTCAGCGCGGCCAGCCTATTCCACCCTTGTCGATTCCATCCTAGGCGCTTCATGTCTGCCTCCCTTTGCTGCTTGCTCCGTTCATGTCGTCGTTCAGTCCGCGCGATCAGCCGGCCAGCGTCCGGCAGCGATCGGGCGGCAAATGAATCCAGGCCCGCGTCCCGGGCGCGATGTCGAGGCCCGGCGGCGCCGCCACCCTGACTTGCGCGCCCGACGCCAGTTCGACCCAATAATCGCGGCTCGGCCCCAGAAAGACCTGGCGCATCACCGTCGCCTCGGCGAGGTTTTCGGCGGCGCCCGGCGGCTTCTCGCGCGTCAGCCCAATCTGGTGCATGCGGATGGAAACCGCCGCCTCGGCGCCGTTGACGTGCTGGCTGGGATCGCAGCGCAGGATCAAGTCGCCGACGGCGACGTGGGCGGCGTCGAGCCGCCGGCCCTTGAGGATGTTGGTGCCGCCGATGAAGCGGGCGACGAATTCCGACTCCGGCCGCTCGTAGATGTCCTCGGGGCTGCCCGATTGTTCGATGCGGCCGCCATTCATCACCACGATCATGTCGGCGGTGCTCATCGCCTCGGACTGGTCGTGGGTGACGTAGAGCGTCGTGTAGCGGAACTGATCGTGAAGGCGGCGCAGCTCGAAGCGCATTTCCTCGCGCAGATTGGCGTCGAGGTTGGACAGCGGCTCGTCGAGAAGCAGGATCTCCGGCTCGACGATCAACGCCCGCGCCAGCGCCACGCGCTGCTGCTGGCCGCCGGAAAGCTCGCCCGGAAAGCGGTCGGCCAGGGTATCAAGCTTGATCACCTTGAGAAAGCCGCCGACCTTGGCCCGGATCGCCTCGCGCTCCACCTTCCGCAATTGCAGGCTGTAGGCCACGTTGTCGAACACCGTCATGTGCGGCCACAAGGCGTAGCTTTGAAAGATCATCGACATGCGCCGCCGCTCGGGCGCCAGCGCGTGGCCCGTGCCCGACAGCACCTTGCCGCCGACGCGAATGTCGCCGGCGTTCGGCGTCAAGAATCCGGCGACAAGGCGAAGCGTGGTGGTCTTGCCGCAGCCGGAGGGGCCGAGCAGGCAGCACAGCAGGCCGTGGCCCACCGTCAGGTCGATGGCGTCCACGGCGACGACGTCGCCGAAACGGCGGGTGAGCGCGCGCAGTTCGAGTTCGGCCACGGCCCCGTCCCCCCTCAGCCGCCCGCCGCGGCTTCGCTGCGCGCGAGGCCGGCCATGACGTGATCGCGCATGGCCCGCGCCGCCGCCTCGCCGTCGCGCGTCGCCAGCGCGGCGACGATGGCGCGGTGCTCGTCATTGGAAACCGCCAGGCCGCCGCCGAACACCAGCCCGCGCAGGCGCAACAGGTAAATCTCGTTGACCACCCGGCGGTAAATGTCGAGCAGCTTCCGGTTGCCGGTCATCTCGACGATGCGCTCGTGAAACGCGAGGTTGAGGGGCATGTAGCTGGCGATGGCGGCGCGCTCGACGTGCGCTTCCATGGCCTCGACGCGGGCGGCGAGTTCGGCCAATTCCGCGCCGCCAATGCGCGGCGCCAAGAGCCGCGCGGCGCAATCGTTCAGGCTGGCGCGCACGGCGTAAAGCTCGCGCGCCTCGGTGGGTGAAATCTGGCGCACGAAGACGCCGCGATTCTTTTCCGCCCGCACCAGGCCCGCCTCGCCCAAGGCGCGGAAGGCCTCGCGCACGGGGCCGCGGCTGACGCCGAGCCGGCGCGCCAGGTCCACCTCGTTGAGCTTGGCCCCCGCCGTCAACTCCCCCGTCCCCAACATGCGCACCACTTCGCCCTGCACCAGTTCGGGCAGCGAGCGCGAGCGCAACAGTTCGATGGCGTCGCGGGCGGCAAGGGCCATTGCGGCGTCCCCGATCAGGCGCCGGTGAACCGTGGCCGGCGCTTCTCCATGAAGGCGCGCCGGCCTTCGACATAGTCCTTGCTGGCGAAGCAATCGAGCACCAGCCGCTCGCACAATTCGAGATCGCGCCCTCCGGGGTCCTTGACCGCTTCCTGGACGATGCGCTTCACCGCCGTGACGGTGAGCGGCGCGTTCTCGGCGATGGCCGCGGCCATTTCCATGACGAAGGGTTCCACCTGCTCGTCGGGGAGCACGTGGCCCACCAGGCGCATATTCAAGGCCTGAGCCGCGTCGTAGCGGCGGGCGGTGTAGAAAATCTCCTTGGTCACCGCCGGGCCCACCACGTCGATGAAGCGGCGGAGCCCGGCGTAGCCGTAACCCAGCCCGAGCTTCGCCGCCGGAAGCGAGAAGGTGGATTTGTCCGAGCAGACGCGGATGTCGCAGGAAACGGCCAAGCCGAGGCCGCCGCCCATGCAAAAACCACGGATCATGGCGATGGTGGGCTTGGGCAGGTCGTAGATGGCGCCATAGATGCGCTCCACCGCGCTATTGTAGCGGCGCACCGCTTCCTCGCTGGCGCGTTCGTCCTCGAAGCGGGAAATGTCGGCGCCCGACACGAAGGCCTTGCCGCCCGCCCCGGTAACCACGATAACGCGCACCGCCGGATCGGCGACGAAACCGTTGAGGATGCGCTCCCCCTCCTCCCACATGGCCAGCGACACGGCGTTGTGCTTGGCCACGTTGTCGAAGGTCATCACCCCGATGGGGCCGCGCTTTTCGCCGATCATCGTGCCGGTCGTGGCGGCCATGACATGCGTCCTCCCTCAGATTGCCTTGGCGCGCCGCAGATCGTCGATCTCGCCTGGCGTGAAGCCGAATTCGGCCAGCACCTCGTCGTTGTGCTCGCCCAATTGCGGCGGCGGCGCGACGATGGCGCTCGGAGTCCGCGACAAGGTCACCGGCTGGCCAATAACGGTGAGCGCGTTGTCGCCGCGCTTGCCGTTCGCCAAGCGCTGGACGATGCCCAGATGCGCCACCTGCGGATCGGCGAAGACCTTGTCGATGGAATTGATCGGGCCGCAGGGCACGCCGACGGTGTTGAAGATGTCGATCCATTCGCGGCTGCCGCGCCCGGCGAGGCGGCGGTCGATCTCGGCGTTGAGCGCGTCGCGGTGGGTCGAACGCTTGGCGGCGGTGTTGTAATCGGGGTGGGCCAGCAAGTCTTCGGCGCCGATGGCGCGGCACAGGCGTTCCCAAATCTTCTGCCCGGTGGAAGCGATGTTGATGTGCCCGTCGGCGGTCTTGAAGACGCCGGTGGGAATGGAGGTCGGGTGGTTGTTGCCGGCCTGGCGCGCCACGTCGCCCCGCATCAGGAAACGCGCGGCCTGGAAATCGAGCATGAAGATTTGCGCCTGCAGCAACGACGTCTGCACCCACTGCCCGATTCCCGACTGCTCGCGTTCCAGCAGCGCCACCAGAACGCCCAGCGCGCAGAAGAGGCCGGAACTCAGGTCGGCGACCGGGATGCCGACGCGCATCGGGCCCTGGCCCGGCGCACCGGTGATCGACATCAGGCCGCCCATGCCCTGGGCGATCTGGTCGAAGCCGGGACGCTCGCGGTAGGGGCCGGTCTCGCCGAAGCCGGAAATCGAAGCGTAAACGAGGCGCGGGTTGAGCGCCTTCAGGCTCTCGTAATCGATGCCGAGGCGCTGCTTGACGTCGGG
>CAZIVY010000587.1:0-6109 GCA_964542505.1 uncultured Rhodospirillaceae bacterium | reverse complement strand
TGCCGAGCTCGATTTCGCGCGTCAGGCGCGTGCGGGTGTCGGTTTCGGCGGGCAGGACTTGCGACGCGGCCGGTTCGATCAGCACGTCGTCGAAGGTGAGCGCCTCGCGGATGTCCATGTCGATTCCCTAGGTGGTTCGGTCGAGGATCGCGGACGCCGCCAGGAGCCGCGCCACAGCGCGGCGGGCGTCGAGGAACGGGGTGGCGGCAAGGTAAAGGCCGAGGTCCGCCCCCGAATGGTTGGGGTGCGTAGGATCGTTCATCTGCCGGATTCCGCTTTGGCCAGGGTATAGCTTGTTTGCCGGCGCGAGGCTAGAGCAGCATCACGTTACCGGCTATCGTGCCAAGTGAACAATGCCGTCGTGGCGGCACGACGATATACATATACAAGGGGAGAAAACATGGGTTCGACACTGGCGTTCATCATCCTGGGGCTGGGTTGGCCAGCCTTGATCTACGGCAGTTGGACGGCATGGAACAAGGCCGCCAACGCGGCGGGACCGGCCAAAACGCTGCTGGGCGTGGCGCTGCTTTCCTTCTACGCCCTCGGCTACGCGGTGACCGCGCATTGGCTCGGCTTGCCATGGCTGGTGGCCGCTTTGCCGGCGTTCGCCGCGTTCGTCGCTTTGGGCTATTGCACCCTGCAAACCGCCGACGACATGAGCCGCGGCATCCGCTAGAGCCTGCCCTCTCAGCTCGACGCCGGCGGCGGCGGGGGCCTGCGGAAACCCGTGGCGACGATGTAGGTTTCCGCGCTTTCCTTGCGGCTGGCGGAAGGCTTCACGTAGTGCACCGCCCGGAACCGGGCGCGCACGGCATGAACGAAAGGCTTCTCGTCGCTCCCCTGCAGGATCTTGACGACAAAGCTGCCGCCTTCCTCGAGCACCTTGAGGGCCAGTTCCAGCGCCGCTTCGCTCAGTGCCATGGAGCGCAGGTGGTCGGTGGCGCGATGGCCGCTGGTGGCGGGGGCGAGGTCGGAAAGGACAACGCTCGCCGGCCCGCCCAAGGCCGCCGCGATCATCGCTTCGGCGTTGGGGTCGAGAAAATCCAATTGCAGGATGATGGCGCCGGGCACCGGATTCATCTCCAGGCGGTCGACGGCGAGGATGCGGCCACTCCCCTCGCCCGCCGCCTGGCCAGCCAGGCAACGTTCCACCGCGACTTGCGTCCAGCCGCCCGGCGCCGCACCCACGTCGATGACGCGCCCGCCCGGGCGCAAGAGCCGGTACCGGTCGTCGATCTGGCGCAATTTCCAGGCGGCGCGGCTGCGGTAACCGGCGGCGCGGGCGGCGCGAACGAAGGGATCGTTCAACTGGCGCTTGAGCCAGAGTTGGGACGACACCTTGCGCCCGCGCGCGGTTTTCACGCGCTGGGTGAGGCCGCGGCCCGATTTAAGAGTTAGGTCCGGCATGGGCGGAATCTGGACGGCCCGCGCGCCGCTGGCCTTCGCGATCGGCGGCACGCATCATTTCGTTCAGCATGCCCTCGCGCACGCCACGGTCGGCGACGCGCAAATAGGTGGCCGGCCAGGCGCGGAAGATGGCATCGACGATGGCGCACCCGGCGATCATAAGTTCAGCCCTGTCGGCGCCGATGCAGGCGTGGCTGGCGCGCTCGTCATAGGGCATGGCGGCGATGTGGCGGGCCACCTGGATCGCGTCGGCGAAATCGAGCCAACGGCCGTCGATGACGGCGCGGTCGTAGCGGCGCAGATCGAGCAGCACCGCCGCCAGCGTTGTCACCGTGCCGGAGGTGCCCAACATCTGCACATGCCCGGCCGCCACCTCGGCCGCCAGCCCATGGCGGGCCTCGAAGCCGGCCAACTGGCCGGCCAGCTCCTCGACCACGCTCTCGTAGCGCCGCATGGGATCGAGACCCGGGTCCCAGCGTTCGGCCAGGCTGACCACGCCGCAGGGCAGCGACAGGCATTCGATCAGGCTCGGCGCGCGGTTGCGTTCGAGCCGCAGCCACATGAGTTCGGTGGAGCCGCCGCCGATGTCGAACACCAAGGCGTGGCGGTGCTCGTAGTCGAGGAGCGGCGCGCAACCGGACAAGGCCAGGCTCGCTTCCTCGCCGCTGGAGATGACTTCTATGGCGATACCGGCATGGCCGCGCACCCGGGCGAGAAACTCATCGCGGTTGCGGGCCTGGCGGCATGCCTCGGTGCCCACCGCGCGGGAGAAGGTGACGCCGCGCCGCGCCATTTTCTGCGCGCACACCTGGAGCGCCGATATGGTGCGCAGCATCGCCGTTTCCGATAGCTCGCCCCGGGCGCCCAATCCTTCGCCGAGGCGCACGACGCGGGAAAAGGCATCGATGACGCGGAAGCCGCTGACGGTCGGCTTCGCGACCAACAATCGGCAGTTGTGCGTACCCAGGTCGAGCGCCGCGAAGACGTGGCCAAAGCGCCCCAGGCCGCGGCGGCGGCCGACGCTGCCCTCGGGTCCGCCTATGGCCGGCGTATCGACGCTCATGGGGGAACATTAGCATACCGCCGCCGCCGCAAAAGCGCCGGCGGAGCCCGGTCTGCCGGCCGCGCGGGCGGCGGGCGGGGTCAAAGCCGCGGGAAGGATCAAATGCCCCTTGCGCGGTGGCGTCTTAAGTCGCATTTTGTGCGCGGACTGCCGCTGGGGGATCGTCTAACGGTAGGACAGCGGACTCTGACTCCGCCAGTCTAGGTTCGAATCCTAGTCCCCCAACCAGCGGAAAACTGCTAACTATGGACATCTCAGAAAGGCGCATTGCGGCTAGGCGAGCTTTTCGCCACGCCGACCTTGTGTGCCGGTAACAGGGAGAAAACCATGAAGTCATACAAGATTGCCATCGCCGCCGCCGCCATCGCTACGCTGCCGATGTCCGCCGGCGCACAAACGGAAGCCGTGCGCTGGGGCGTCCCCATGGCGTTCGGCTCGAACCTGGTGGCGCTGGGCGACGCCATGCCGTGGGTTGCCAATCAGCTCGACAAGATTTCCGCCGGCCGCATCAAGTTGCAGGTGTTCGAGCCCGGCAAGCTGGTGCCGGCGCTGGCGGTGTTTGATTCGGTTTCCGAGGCCAAGGTCGAGGCCGGCTATTCCTGGATGGGCTACGAGGTCGGCAAGGTGCCGGCGGCGGCGCTGTTCGGCGCCGTGCCGTTCGGCATGGAAAGCCCGGAATTCATGGCTTGGATGTATTTCGGCGGCGGCAACGAACTGCTGCACGAGTTGTTCCTCCCCTTCAAGGTGCACCCGATCTTCTGCGGCACCATCAGCCCGGAAGGCGCCGGCTGGTTCCGCAAGGAGATCAACTCGGCTGACGACATCAAGGGCCTGAAGTTCCGCGCCGCCGGCTATGGCGGCGACATCTACAAGGAAGTAGGCGCGTCGGTGACGCTGCTGCCGGGCGGCGAATTGTTCCAGGCGCTGGAAAAAGGCGTGCTCGACGGCACGGAATTCTCGCTGCCGACGGTGGACGAGCAGCTTGGCTTCTACAAGGTGGCGAAGTTCTACTACCTGCCGGGCTGGCATCAGCCGTCCACGAACCAGTATCTCTACGTCAATCTCGACGCCTGGAAAAAGATCAAGCCGGAGACCCAGGCCCTGATCGAAACCACCTGCACCGCGGCGGTGGCGATTTCGCTCGCCAAGGCGGAAGCCCTGCAAGGCCAGACCTTGGCCAAGTTCGAGAAGGACGGCGTGCAGGTGAAGCAAGTCAACGCGGCGCTGCTCAAGGTCTTCCAGGCCGCGACCAAGAAGGTGATGGGCGAGAAGTCGGCGTCCAACGCCAGCTTCAAGAAGGTGTACGACAGCCAGCTTGCCTTCATGGCGCAGAACCAAAAGTGGAAGGAGCTCGGCTACCTGCCGCGCGACTTCAAGTAAACCAAGCAGCGTGACCAACGTCATTGCCGCGCCGGACGGTCCCCTCGCGGGACCGTCCGGATTGCATTTGCCGGTAACGGGGATTTCCCGCGCCATCGACCGCGTGCTGGTGTGGATCGGCGAAACCTCGGCCTGGATCTGGACCGTCCTGATGCTGCTGATCATCTATCAGGTGGTGCAGCGCTACGTCTTCGGCATGGGCTCGATCAAGATGGAGGAGATGCAATGGCATCTCTTCGCGGTGGGTTACATGCTGGCCATTCCCTTCGCCGAGGTCGCCGAGCGCCATGTGCGCATCGACGTCCTGGCGGAACACTGGCCGCGCCGGCGGCGCCTGTGGATCGAACTGACCGGCATCGTTACCTTGCTCATCCCGTTCGCGGTCTTCGTCGCCTGGTGGGCGGTGCCCTATGTGCTCCGTTCCTGGGAGGTCAACGAGATTTCCTCGGCCCCGGATGGACTGCCCTTCCGCTACGTGATCAAGGGCTTCATCGTCGTCACCTTCGTCATGCTGGCGGCGGCCGGCATCTCCCGCCTGTCGCGGGTCATCGCCGCGCTGCGCGCCCACGCCTGACGGCCGCGATGCATCGAATGGACCGCTGAGGGGCACGATGGAAATCTACGAAGTCATCGTTGTCGTCTTTCTCGTCAGCTTCATCGCGTCGCTGTTCACGGGATACCCCATCGCCTGGCTGCTGGGCGGCTTGTCACTGCTGTTCACCGCCGGCGGCATCATCCTCAGCACCTATTTCGGCCTCGACACCTTCCTGCTCACGCGCTGGGAAAACTTCGCCATCATCATCGACCGCACCTTCGCGCAGATGGCGAATTGGGTGCTCGTGGCGCTGCCCATGTTCGTCTACATGGGCATCATGCTCGACCGCTCGGGCGTGGCCGAGAAGATGATGACGAATTTCGTGCGCGTGTTCGGCAAGTTGCGCGGCGGGCTGGCGATCACGGTGGTGCTTATGGGCATCCTGCTGGCGGCGTCCACCGGCATCGTTGGCGCCTCGGTGGTGCTGCTGGCGACGCTGTCGATTCCGATCATGCTGCGGCAGAACTATTCGAAGGAACTGGCGTCCGGCGTCGTCGCCGCCTCGGGCACGCTGGGCATATTGATCCCGCCGTCGATCATGCTGGTGATCATGGCGGACCAGCTTTCGCTCTCGGTGGGCGACCTGTTCATGGGCGCGGTGATCCCGGGGCTGCTGCTCGGGTTCTTCTATCTTCTCTATGTCATCGTGCTGGCGCAGGTGCGTCCCTTGGTGGCGCCGGCGCCGCCGCACGCCGAAAAACTGAATGCCCGGGAGATTTGGGGCGCGGTGATGGCGACGGTCCCCACCGCATTCCTGATCGTCGCCGTGCTGGGTTCCATGTTCTTCGGCTTCGCCACGCCCACCGAGGCCTCGGGCGTCGGCGCCTTCGGCGCCACCCTGCTGGCCGCCGCCAACCGGCGGCTCGACCTGAAAGTGATCCGCCAGGTGGGCATCGAAACCTCGCTGACCACGGCGTTCATCTTCGGCATTTTCCTCGGCGCCACGGCTTTCGCGCTGGTGATGCGGTCGCTCGGCGGCGACGAATTCATCGCCCATTTGCTGAAGGGGCTGCCGTTCGGGCCCACCGGCATCGTGATCT
Organism: uncultured Rhodospirillaceae bacterium; assembly: GCA_964542505.1. GTDB lineage: Bacteria > Pseudomonadota > Alphaproteobacteria > Ferrovibrionales > Ferrovibrionaceae > CAZIVY01. Next base: position 621 of record CAZIVY010000587.1, on the reverse strand, counting down.
TCATCCTCTTCGTCGCCTTCATCGCCGGCTTTTTCCTCGACTGGCTGGAGATCGTGCTGATCATGCTGCCGCTGGTGGCGCCGGTGGTGAAGGACCTGGGCTTCAACCTGGTCTGGTTCGTGGTGGTTTTCGCGGTCTGCTTGCAAACCTCGTTCCTCACCCCGCCGGTGGGATTTTCGTTGTTCTACCTCAAGGGCGTGGTGCCGAAGGAAATCACCACCCGCCACATCTACGTCGGCGTCATCCCGTTCGTGATCCTGCAGATCCTGGCCGTGGCGGTCACCTTCGTCTGGCCCGAGCTGGTGCTTTGGCTGCCGAAGAAAATGTACGGGTCCGTCGGCTAGTGTCGTGGCTCCGAAGTTTGCCCGATCACCGATATCGGACTCAAGGCAAACTTCGGAACCTGAACGACACTAGGTATCAATACGTTGCTAGTGTCCCTTTGATTCTGAAATTCGCTTTGCGCCCGATATCCAACTCCGGCGAATTTCAGAATCGGGACACTAGTGTCGTGGCTCCGAAGTTTGCCCGATCACCGATATCGGACTCAAGGCAAACTTCGGAACCTGAACGACACTAGGTATCAATACGTTGCTAGTGTCCCTTTGATTCTGAAATTCG
>CAZIVY010000586.1:0-2758 GCA_964542505.1 uncultured Rhodospirillaceae bacterium | reverse complement strand
TCGAACTCGGCGGCGGTGTTGCTGGGCGGCCTGTTGATCCACGGCCTGACCCCCGGCCCCATGCTTTTCGTCCGCAACCCGGAAGTAGCCTACGGGCTTTACGCCGGCCTCTTCGTCGCCAACATCGCCATGCTGCTCATCGGCATGGTCATTCTTACCCCAAGCCTCTGGCTGGTGAACCGGCCGAAGCCGTACTTGATGGCCTTCGTGCTCGCCTTGGTCGTCTCCGGCGTCTATTCGATCGACCAGAACTTCTTCGACGTGGGGCTCGTTCTTGCCGCCGGCGTCGTCGGCTACCTCATGCGCTGGGTCGGCATGCCGGTGCTGCCCATGGTGTTGGGCGTGGTGCTGGGCTTCATGATCGAGTCGAGCTACCGGCGCTCGCTGGTGCTCTCGCGCGGCGACCATGTTGTTTTTCTCCAGGACCCCGTATCGCTCGCGCTGCTGCTCGCCGCGCTCGCTTTGGCGGCGGTGTCGCTGTGGCGCGAGTTGCGCGCCAAGCCGGGCTCGCGCGGGGTGACGATGTGACCGCGAAAGCGGACGCCCCCGCGGTCGCCGAGCGCCTGGCGGCGGCCATCGTCGGCGGCTACGGCCAGCCTCTTCCCGCCGCCTTGCGCGCCCGCGCCGAGGAATTGACCATCGACGTCGCCGGTCTGGCGGTGGCGGCGCGCGGCAGCGGCTATGTGGCGGCGGTGCTGGCGGCGTGCGAGGGCGACGGCGGCTGCACCGCCTTCGGGCACCGGCGCGGTCTTTCGGCGGGCGACGCGGCGCTGGTCAACGGCACGGCGGCGCATGGGGAGGATTTCGACGATACCTTCGAGGGTGGACCCGTGCATGCCGGCGCGGTCGTCGTGCCGGCGGTGCTGGCGGCGGCGGAACTGGACGGCCTTGAGGGAGCCGATGCGCTTTACGGCATCGGTGTCGGCGCCGAAACCATGTGCCGCTTGAGCCTGGTGATCCCGAAAGCGATCCACAAGGCCGGCTTTCACCCCACCGCCGTGCTCGGCGCCATGGCCGCCGCGGCGGGCGTCGGCGCGGCGCGGCGCTTGTCCGCGCGCCAACTGGTGGACGCGTTGGGCGTTGCCGGCAGCATGGCGAGCGGCATCATCGAATATCTGGCCGAGGGTGCCTGGACCAAGCGCCTCCATCCCGGCTGGGCGGCGCAGGCGGGGTTGCGCGCGGCGCGCCTGGCGGAAGGCGGGTTCGTCGGGCCGCGCAGCGTATTCGAGGGCACGCACGGGCTTTTCAACGGCTTCGCCCGCAGCAATGCCGGCGATTGGGGCAAGCTCCTGGACGGGTTTGGGCGCGACTGGCTGGCCGCCGGCATCGCCTTCAAGCCCTATGCCTGCGGGACCATGATCCATCCCTACATCGATTGTGCCCGGCGGCTTGCGGCGCGGGGCGTCCGCGCCGGCGACATCGCGGAAATTTCTTGCGAGGTCGCCGAAGGCACGGTTCATCGGCTGTGGGAACCGCTGGCGGCCAAGCGCCGCCCGCCCAACGCCTACGCCGCCAAGTTCAGCACCCCCTTCGGCATTGCCGTCGGCTTCGTTCTCGGCGACGCGGGCCTTGGCGCCTATACCGACGACACCGTGCGCGACCAGCGCCTGTTGCAGGTGGCGGCGAAAGTCGCCTACGTCGTCGATCCCGCCAATCCCTACCCCAGCGCTTATACCGGGCACATGCGCGTCCGCCTGTACGACGGGCGCGTGATCGAGGAGCGCCAGCCTTATCTGCGCGGCGGCAGCCAGGCGCCGCTCAGCCGCGGCGAAATCGAAGCCAAGTTCCGCGCCAATGCCGCTTATGGCGGCTGGCCGCCCGAGCGCGCCGAGAGCTATCTCGCGTTTGCACGCGCGGCCTTCGACGGCCCCATTTCCTTGCAATCTTTCCGAGGGTAATGCCATGGCTTCCACCGCTTCCCACCGCGAACTCGAAGGCCGCGTCGCCGTCGTCACCGGCGGCGGGCGCAACATCGGCCGCGCCATCGCGCTGGCCTTGGCGAAAGGCGGGGCTTCGGTGGTGGTCAACGCGCGCTCGAGCCGCGCCGAGACCGAAGCGGTGGCGGCGGAAATCCAGGCCGCCGGCGGCCAGGCCCTGGCCGTCCTCGCCGACGTGACCGACGAAGCGGCGGTGGCGCGCATGGCGGCGGCGGCGGCGAAACGCTTTGGCCGCGTCGATATCGTCGTCAACAACGCCGCCGTGCGCCGCGAAGCGGATCTGGAATCGATCACCTTCGCGCAATGGCGCGAGATCCTCGGCATCGTTCTCGACGGCGCGTTCATCGTCGTCAAGGCGTTCCTGCCCCAGCTCAAGGCCAGCGGCGCCGGCGCCCTGATCAACATCGGCGGCATGACCGCGCACACGGGCGGCAAGCGCCGGCCGCACGTGATCGCGGCCAAGAACGGCCTCATCGGACTGACCAAGGCGCTGGCCCATGACTTGGCCGAGCACGGCGTCACCGTCAATTGCGTGGTGCCGGGCTTGATCGACACCGTGCGCGTGGCGGGAAGCTCGGTCATGCCCGCCCACCACACCGCTTCGCGGACGCTGGTGGGGCGCTTGGGCCAGCCCGACGACATCGCCGCCGCCGTGCGCCATCTGGCCGGGCCCGGCGGGCGCTACGTCACCGGGCAGACCATTCACGTCAACGGCGGCGCCTATCTGGGGTAGGGGCAAGCGACATGGCGGACGAACTGGACAAGACGTTTCGCGCCCTCAAGCGCAAGCTGAAACCCTACGAGAAGAAGCTGAACGTCCT
>CAZIVY010000585.1:0-1649 GCA_964542505.1 uncultured Rhodospirillaceae bacterium | reverse complement strand
CCGGATTGGAAATTGTGCATGCGCGGCTTCCACGCCTTGCGCCGGCGCGCCAGTTCGGCGGCGGTCAATTCCACGTCGATGCGTCCTTTTTCGGCGTCGATGACAATGATGTCGCCTTCCTTCAGCAAGCCGATGGGGCCGCCCTGCGCCGCCTCCGGCCCCACATGGCCCACGCACAGCCCGCGCGTGCCACCGGAAAAACGCCCGTCGGTGATCAGCGCCAATGTTTCGCCCGCCCCCTGACCGTAAAGCGCCGCCGTCGTGGACAGCATCTCGCGCATGCCGGGGCCGCCGCGCGGGCCTTCGTAGCGGATGACGATGACGTCGCCGTCCTTGTAGGCGCGCTTCTGCACGGCGGCGAAGGCGTCCTCCTCGCAATCGAAGATGCGCGCCGGCCCGCGATGCTTCAGGTGCTTGAGGCCGGCGATCTTGACGATCGCCCCTTCCGGGGCAAGGCTGCCCTTCAACCCCACCACCCCGCCGGTGGGCGATAGGGGCGCCGAGCACGGCCGGATCACGTCCTGGTTCTTCGGCAGCTTCACGCCCTTGAGGTTCTGGGCGATGGTCTTGCCGGTGACCGTCAGGCAATCGCCGTGCAGGAACCCGCCGTCGAGCAGCGCCCTGAGCAGCACCTGCACGCCGCCCACCTCGTACATGTCCTTGGCCACGTAGCGGCCGCCGGGTTTCATGTCGGCGATATAAGGGGTGCGGCGGAAAATCTTGCACACGTCCTCGAGGCTGAAGTCGATGCCGGCCTCGTGGGCGATGGCGGGCAGATGCAGGCCGGCGTTGGTGGAGCCGCCGGACGCGGCCACCACTGTCGCGGCGTTCTCCAGCGCCTTCAGGGTGACGATGTCGCGCGGGCGGATGCCTAGGCGCACCAGCTCCATCACCTGTTTTCCCGACGCCTCGGCGAAAGCATCGCGCGATTCATAGGGCGCCGGCGCCCCCGCCGAACCGGGCAACGCCAGGCCCATGGCCTCGGACACGCAGGCCATGGTGTTGGCGGTGAACTGCCCGCCGCAGGAGCCGGCGGAAGGACAGGCGACGCATTCGAGCTCGTGCAGGTCGGCGTCCGACATCTTGCCGGCGGCGTGCTGGCCCACGCCCTCGAACACGTCCACCACGGTCACGTCGCGGCCATGGAAGCGCCCGGGCAGGATCGAGCCGCCATACATGAAGACGGATGGGATGTTGAGGCGCACCATGGCCATCATCAGGCCGGGCAGCGACTTGTCGCAGCCGGCCAGCCCCACCAGCGCGTCGTAGCAATGGCCGCGCACGGTAAGCTCCACCGAATCGGCGATCACCTCGCGGCTGACCAGCGAGGACTTCATCCCCTGATGGCCCATGGCGATGCCGTCGGTGACGGTGATGGTGCAGAACTCGCGCGGCGTGCCGGCCGCCGCCTTGACGCCTTTCTTCGCCGCCTGCGCCTGGCGCATGAGCGAGATGTTGCACGGCGCCGCCTCGTTCCAGGTGGTGACCACGCCCACCAGCGGCTGGTTGATCTCCGCCTCGCTCAGGCCCATGGCGTAGAGGTAGCTGCGGTGCGGCGCCCGCTCCGGCCCCACCGTCGTGTGGCGGCTCGGCAGCTTGCGCTTGTCGATTGTACGCTTGTCCATGACGCTTCCCTGTTGCTCCGTGTT
>CAZIVY010000584.1:0-5321 GCA_964542505.1 uncultured Rhodospirillaceae bacterium | reverse complement strand
GATCAACTGCAAAAAATCCGCTCCGGCTACCAGGCGGAGGTGGCCAAGGAAGAAGAAAAACTCCGCGCCGAGGAACAGGAACTGGCGCGCCAGCGCACGGTGATAACCGGCGAGGCGTTCGACACGCGGCGGCGCGATTTCGAACGCCGGGTCACCGAGGTTCAGCGCCAAGTCCAGGAACGCAGCCGGCAGTTGGAGCAGTCGTTCAACGACGTGCGCGGCGAAGTCGGCAAGGTGGTGCTTGCCATTGTCACCGACATGTCCAAGGAGCGCGATTTCGCCCTGGTGATCGACCGCGCGCAGACGGCCTTTCGGGCGGACGCCCTCGACATCACCGACGAAGTCCTCAAGCGGCTGGATAAGAAAATGCCGTCGCACAAGGTGAGCCTGCCGCCCGGACAATAGGGGCATGGCGGATCCCCGTTTCTTCACCAACCGCGGACCGTTTTCGCTCGGCGACCTCGCGCGCCTCGCTGGCGCGACCGTGGAGCCGGCGGGCGCGGCCGAGCGGCTGATGCACGACGTGGCGGCCCTGGAGCGCGCGGGCCCCGGCGACATCAGCTTCGTCGACAACCCGAAATACCTCGCCGCCTTCGAAGCCACGCGCGCCGGCGCCTGCATCGTGGCGGCCAAGCACGCGAGCCGGGGGCCGAAAGGCGCGGCGCTGCTGGTGACACCAAAGCCCTACCACGCCTATGCCGCCGTGGCGCAGGCCTTCTACCCGCCGCCGGCCGTGCCGGCCGGCATCCACGCGCGCGCCGTGGTGGACGCGACAGCCCATCTCGGCGGCGGAGTCGCCGTGGCCGCCGGGGCGGTGATCGAGGCGGGAGCCGACATCGGTCCCGGCACCAGCATCGGCGCCAACGCCGTGATCGGCCGCCATGTGCGCGTCGGCGGCCAGTGCCGGATCGGGGTCTCGGTGAGCTTGAGCCACTGCGAGATCGGCGACCGGGTGACGCTGCATCCGGGCGTCAGCATCGGGCAAGACGGATTCGGCTTCGCGCCCGATCCCCGGGGGCACCTCAAGGTGCCACAACTGGGACGCGTCATCGTCGGCAACGATTGCGAGATTGGCGCCAATACCACCATCGACCGCGGGTCCGGACCCGATACGGTCATCGGCCCCGGCTGCTGGATTGATAATTTGGTGCAGATTGGGCACAACGTGACGCTGGGCCGGGGGTGCATCGTGGTGGCGCAAGCGGGAATCTCCGGCTCGACCAAGTTGGGCGACTTTGTCGCCCTGGGCGGCCAAGTGGGCCTGGCTGGACATTTGACTATCGGCGCCGGCGCTCAAATCGCGGCGCAAAGCGGGGTGATGAACGACATTCCCGCGGGCGCCGTCTGGTTCGGCACGCCGGCCACTCCGATCAAGCAGCAGTTTCGCCAGGTCGCCACGCTGCGCCGCCTGGCGGGGCGGAAAGACGAACCGGAATGACCGAACCCACCGCCGCGACGGCGCTCGATACGGCCGACATCCTGCGCGTCATGCGCATGATCCCGCATCGCTACCCGATGCTGCTGGTCGACAAGGTGATCGAGATGAAGGCCGATGAAAGCGCCATCGGAATCAAGAACGTCACCTACAACGAGCCCTATTTCCAAGGGCATTTCCCGTCCCGCCCGGTGATGCCGGGGGTGATGGTGATCGAAAGCATGGCGCAAACCGCCGCGGTGCTGGTGGTGCATACGCTGGGCAGCGCGGCGGAAGGCAAACTGGTCTATTTCATGAGCGTGGACGAAGCGCGCTTTCGCCGTCCGATCATGCCCGGCGACCGCATGTACATCCATGTGAAGCGCGAGCGCCGCCGCGGCAATGTGTGGCGATTCGCCGCCCGCGTCATGATCGACGATCATTTGGCGGCGGACGCCACCATCACGGCCATGATTCTCGATCAGTAGGCGGGCGATGGCAAAGGTGCACGCCACCGCCGCCGTCGAGGACGGCGCGCGCCTGGCCGAGGACGCCACGGTCGGCCCGTTCTGCCTCGTGGGGCCGGAGGCGGTGCTGGAAAGCGGCGTGCGGCTCGAATCGCACGTGGTCGTCCATGGGCGCACGCGCATCGGCGCCGGCACGCGCATTTTTCCCTTCGCCTCCATCGGGCACCGGCCGCAGGACTTGAAATACGCCGGCGAAGCGTCGGAACTGCACATCGGACGCAACAACGTGATTCGCGAAAACGTGACCATGAACCCCGGCACCGCCGGCGGCGGCATGGTGACGCGGGTGGGCGACAATGGCCTGTTCATGGCCGGGGCGCACGTGGCGCACGACTGCCAGATCGGCCATCACGTCATCATGGCCAATGGCGCCGTGCTGGGCGGGCATGTCAGCATCGGCGACTACGTCATATTGGGCGGCCTCTCGGCGGTGCACCAGTTCGTGCGCATCGGGCCGCAGGCGATGATCGGCGGCATGTCCGGGGTCGAGCACGACATCATCCCTTTCGGCTCGGCGCTGGGCAACCGGGCGCGGCTCGGGGGCTTGAACCTGGTGGGGTTGAAGCGCCGCGGCTACGGCCGCGACGACATCCACCGCTTGCGCGCCGCCTACCGCGAACTGTTCGCCAGCGGGGCGACGCTGCAACAGCGCCTGGCGGAGGTGGCCGAACGCTACGCCGATTGCGCGCCGGTGCGACAGGTGGTGGAGTTCCTGGGGCAACCCTCGCAGCGCGGCGTCTGCCTGCCGGCGGATGCCTCCGATGGGGGATAGGCTCGGCGTCATCGCCGGTTCCGGCGAACTGCCGCGGCTGATGATCGCCGCCTGCCGCGACCGGCAGCGGCCGGCCTTCGTCGCCGCCATTACCGGCGCCTGCGACCCGGCGACGGTGGCGAACAGCGAGCACGGTTGGTTCGACATCGCGGCGGTGGGCCGGCTGGTGGAATCCTTGCGCCAGCACGCCTGCCGCGACGTGGTGCTGGCCGGCCCCGTGCCGCTTCCCGACATGCGCGCGCTGCGCCCCGACTGGCAGGGCCTGCGCCTGTTGCCGCGGGTGGCGCGCGCCGCCATGCAGGGCGATGACGCGCTGCTGCGCACCTTGGTTGATTTCCTGGAGGAGCAAGGCTTTCGCGTCGTCGGCGCCGATCAGGTGATCGCCGACCTGGTGGCGCCGCCGGGCCCGCTGGGGCGCATAGCGCCGGACGAGGGGGATCGCGACGATATCGAACGCGGATTGCAGGCGGCGCGCGCCATCGGCGCCCTCGACATCGGCCAGGCGGCGGTGGTGCGTGCGGGCCGCGTTCTGGCGCTGGAGGCCGCCGAGGGCACCGACGCCATGCTGCGCCGCTGCGCCGAAATCGCGCCGCCCGGCCGGGGCGGGGTGCTGGTCAAGGCCGCCAAGCCCGGCCAGGAAAGGCGCGTCGATTTGCCGACCATCGGCGTCGCCACCGTGGCCGGCGCGGCGGCGGCGCGCCTCAAGGGAATCGCGGTCGAGGCCGGCGCGGCGTTGGTGATCGACCGCGCCGGGGTGACGCGGGCGGCTGACGAAGCCGGCCTGTTCGTGGTCGGCGTCGAAGGCCGTCATGGCTGACATTGGGGCGGAGGCGCGGGAGCGAGGGTTCGCGCGCATCATGCTGGTGGCCGGCGAGCCGTCGGGCGACTGGCTGGGCGCGCACCTCATGGCGGCGCTGAAGTTGCGCCTGACCGGCAGAGTGGAATTCGTCGGCGTGGGCGGCGAGTTGATGGCGGGTCAAGGCATGATCAGCCTGTTTCCGTTGAGCGACCTGGCGGTGATGGGGCTGGTGGAAGTGCTGCCGCGGGCGCCGCGTTTGCTGGCGCGTCTGCGTCAAACGGCGGGCATGGCGCGGCGGTGGAAGCCGGACGTGCTGGTCACCATCGACAGCCCAGGCTTCAATTTCCGCCTGGCGCGGCGGCTGCGCGGCCTGGAAACGCCCATCGTTCACTACGTGGCGCCGCAAGTGTGGGCGTGGCGGCCGAAGCGCGCCCGCCACATGGCGCCGCTGTTCGATCACCTTCTGGCCCTGCTGCCTTTCGAGCCGCCGTGGTTCGAGGGCGCCGGCCTGCCCACGACCTTTGTCGGCCATCCGGCGGTGGAGACAGCGGCGGGCGAGGGCGAAGGCGCCGCCTTTCGCGCCAGCCACGGCATCGCCGCCGATGCTCCGCTGCTGGCGCTGTTGCCCGGCAGCCGGGCAGGCGAGGTACGGCGGCATCTGGCGCCGATCGGCGAAGCCCTCGAACTGCTGCGCCAGCGCCTGCCCCGTTTGCAGGCGGTGGCGCCCACCGTGGCCACGGTGGCGGTGACGGTGGAAGCCGCGGCGCGGGGCTGGAAAACGCCAACGCGCGTGGTGCAGGGCGCGGCCGCGAAGCGCGGCGCCTTCGCCGCCGCCGACGCGGCGCTGGCGGCGTCGGGCACGGTGACGCTCGAACTCGCCTTGGCGGCGGTGCCGACGGTCATCCTCTACCGCATGAACCCGGTGACCGGCTGGCTGGCGCGGCGGCTGGTGAAGCTGCCGCATGTGGGGCTGCCCAATATCCTGCTGGGGCGGACTTTTTCGCCAGAGTTTCTTCAGGAACGCTGCCGGCCGGAACTGCTCGCCGAGGCTATTGCCCCGCATCTGGTTGATCGGACGGCCAGGAGCGAGCAAACTGACGCGGCGGCGGAACTGGCGGCCGCGTTGGGCGCCGGGGGCGACGCGCCAAGCCTGCGCGCGGCGGACGCGGTGCTGAAGGCAATGGCACGGGGACGGCGGCGCGGATCGCCGCCGGCATTGGGAAAGGGAGCTTCATGAGCACGACAACAACCAGGACGGATACCGCCGCGGCGGTGGACACGCGCGGCTATTCCCTGCTGCACACGATGATCCGGGTGAAGGACCTCGACAGGTCGCTGGATTTCTACACCCGGTTGCTGGGCATGCGCCTGCTGCGGCGCAAGGACTATCCCGGCGGCGAATTCACCCTCGCCTTTGTCGGCTATGGCGGCGAGGACGCGCACACGGTGATCGAATTGACCCACAATTGGGGGCGCGAGCAAGGCTACGCGCTCGGCGACGGTTTCGGCCACCTGGCGATCGGGGTGCCGGACATTCATGGCGCCTGCAAACGGCTGGCCGCCAACGGCGTCAACATCACCCGCCCGCCGGGGCCGATGAAGCATGGCGGCACGGTGATCGCCTTCGTCGAGGATCCCGACGGCTACAAGGTCGAACTGATCGAACGCGGCTAGTGTCCCGATTCTGAAGTTCCTATTCAACTTTCGCGTGAACGGCAAGGGTGCGCCGGCAAAAGCGCTCGACGGAGGCCAGGATATCGTCGGCGCTCTTGACCCAGCGGAAGGGTTTTGGGTCGGCGTTGCGAGCCT
>CAZIVY010000583.1:0-3134 GCA_964542505.1 uncultured Rhodospirillaceae bacterium | reverse complement strand
CGAAGCCGAAGGTCGCGTCGGGCGGATTCTGCTCGACGACGCTTACCGCCGCGTCGGGCCGCCGGCGCTTGAACAGATAGGCGAAATAGAGCCCCGCCGGCCCGGCGCCCACCACCATCACGCGCATCGCCCCGTCCCCCTGTCCCGCCCATGGGCAGCCCTCCGATTGTGCGAGCGGCAGGGCCAGGCGGCAAGAGCGCCGTGCCGGGGCGCCTGGTTCGGGATGCCAAAGATCCGCGGCGTATTTCGTGCCGAAGGCGTTCAAACGCGCCGAACCCAGCCAACATCTGGACAAACGATCCGAACGGGGCGAGTATCGAGTAAAGTCGAAGCCGATCACAGCCGCTTTTGCGCGGGTCGAAGACCGGATCGCGATTTCGTCATAGGGAGGCGCCAATGTCTCGACGCCTGTTGATTCTTGCGTCTGCGGCAATTGTCGCGCTAACCGCGCCGCTGTGGGCTCAGGAAGCGTATCCCTCGCGCCCCATTACCGTCATCGTGCCGACGCCCGTGGGGGGCGGCGTCGACATCGTGCATCGAATGTTGGGCGAGCTGGCCGAGCCGATTCTCGGCCATAAGATCGTCATCGAGAATAAACCGGGGGCCAGCGGCACGGTCGGCCTTTCCGCCCTCGTCAACGCAAGGCCCGACGGCTACACCTTGGCCGCCGTGTGGAACGCGCCGCTGACTATCGCACCGCACACGCTCACGGTTCCCTACGACGCCAATGACTTCGTGCCGGTGATCCAAACCACCGGGGGCACGCCGCTTATCTATTGCGTGCGCCCGGATTTCCCGGCCAATACCGCCAAGGAGTTCATCGAATACGCGAAGCGGAACCCCGACAAGCTCACCTACGGCACCGACGGCGCCGGCGCCATGGTGCAGCTATCGGGAGAGCGCTTGTTTCAGCCGCTGGGACTCAAGCTGAGGCCGATCCCCTTCGGCGGCGCGGGTGAGACGCTGAAAAACTTCCTCGGCGGCCACATCGATATCTACGGCGGAACCATTCCGCCGATCGCGAGCCAACTCAGGGACGGCGCGGCCAAATGCCTGATAACCACGGCCGCCTCGAAGCTCGCGAGCCTACCCATGGCGGCCTCCGCCGGCGATCTCGGTTTGGCCGACCAGGCGACCGAACTCTGGCGAGGGTTGATCGCGCCCAAGGGGACACCTGCGGATCGCGTCAACGTGCTCGCCGGCGCCTTCCGAAAGGCCGCCGCCGATCCCAAGTTCCAGAATTACCTGAAGAACGCGGGCGAGACCGCGGTGGTTGGCACTCCGGATGAGTTTCGGGCGCTCATCGTGGCGGAATCCAAGGCTTTCGCCGGGGTGGTCAAGTCCCTCGGCATCGCCAAGAACTGATCAGGCGGGCGGGCGGCCGCAGCGGCCAGACGCGGTTTCCCGCCCGATTTCCAGACCGAGTCCAGGAGCGCCGCCATGGCCCGCGACCCCGTGTTCTCGCCCGAGCAGGTGAAGTCCTTTCAGGACGCGATCAACAAGTACCGCGAGCCCGGCTCCTATGAGCCGGGCAAATGGTCGGTGAGCCCGCTTAACCGGCGCGCCCATATCGCCGGCAAGTTTCCCGAGAAAGTGATCCTTCGCGACATCTCCATCCGAACCACCGAACAGATGCCGGGCGTTGTATTGCCGCCCGAGGACCGGCTTCGCTTGCTGCGGGCCGTGGTCGAAGCCGGCGTGCCTTCCGTGCAAATCGGCGCCTTTGGCCGCGATCGCAGCCAGAGCGAGATGAAGGGCGACATCGCCCTGATCAAGGGCATCAACCCGGATTGCGAGGTCGTCTATGGCGGCGTCACCGGCACGGCGGACATCGAGACCGCGAGAACGATCGGAATCGACAGCGTGCAGTTCTGGGCCGCCCCGTATGTCGAGGCGGCCGCCATCACCGCCGCGAACGCCATCTATCGCAAGGCTTGGCGCGGCGAAGACCATGAGGCGCTGGCCCGCCCGGCCACGGTCGAGGGGCAGATCGAAACGGCCTGTGAACTGGTTCGGTGCGGCCATCGGCATGGCGTCACCGTGTCGCCGGGCTTGAATCAAATCTCGTTCGCGCCCGAGGCCTATGTCGAGCGCTATTGCCAAGCCATGGAGGAGGCGGGAGCCAAGGAGATCGTGCTTTATGACGGCTCCAGCGGCATGGGACCGGAAGGCTACGCCCACATGGTGGCGCTGGCGAAAAAGAACGCGCCCGGCGCGCGCATCGGCGTGCACACGCACAACATGTTCGACTTGGCGGTGGCCAATGCCTTGGCCGCGGTCAGGGCCGGCGCCGAGGTGCTCGAGGTTTCGGTCAACGGTTACTGCTCGGCGTCGGGACAGGCGGACTTGGCGGCAACCGCGCTGGCGCTGGAAGCGCTCTATGGCGTCGGGACCGGCATCAAGCTCGACCGCCTGACGCCGCTGGCGCGGCTGGGTGAAAGCGTCACCGGTTACAAGCTGGCCTGGAACAATCCGGTCACCGGCACCGACGTGCACAACTGGGGCGGCACCGAGTTCGTGATCCAGGAGCTCAAGGTCGATCCGCTGCTGCATTGGCCGATCGAGCCGGCCGCGGTGGGCAACGTTCGCCGCTGGGACATCACCTTCGACAGCGGCCCCTACACGATGCTGGACAAGCTTCGCACGTTCGGTCTCGAGTTCGACTTGGCGTTGGTCGAGCCGATCCTGGCGGCGGTCAAGGACGACATGCGCCGGTTGCGCCGGGTGCTTACGGACGACGAGGTCCGCGGCGTGGCGGCGCGGGTCGCGGCCGGACCCAAGGCCGCGGTCGCGACCCCGGCTCGCGCCGGGAGAGGCGCTGGACCTTGAGATGGAGCGCCACCGGCCCGGCGCCCACCACCGTCACGCGCATCGCCACGTCCTGGTTCCACCGCCCGCTAATCGGGCGGGCGGCGGGGCGTGGGAACAAGAGGGCCGGCGGGGGGATATGACTGCCGCGAAACAGCCATCAGGCCATCATTGCTTCCGGGCTGTCCGGGCGCCCGGCGGCGGGGCGACGCAGAACCCGCAGCGCTTCCCCGGCCAGTATTTCGACGCCGAGTTCGGCACTCACCAGAATCATTTCCGCGACTACGACCCCTCGCTCGGCCGCTACCGGCGATATAAGGGACAGT
>CAZIVY010000582.1:0-2025 GCA_964542505.1 uncultured Rhodospirillaceae bacterium | reverse complement strand
CAGGCCGACTTCCAACGCCATGGTGCCGGCAATGGGGGCGCCGACGCGGAAGACATCGGCGAACATCGCCCAATCGGGCCGCCACCAGCGGCCGAAGGGATGCAAGCGGCGGAACCGCCGGCCGGCCAGCAGATAGACCGCGAGCGCCGCGGCCATCATCACGTTCACCGCGCTGGTGCTCAAGCCCGCGCCCAGCACGCCCAGCGCCGGCAGGCCAAGCTTGCCGAACACAGTGACGTAAACCAGCCCCGCGTTCAGCGGCACCGCCGCCGCCATGACGACGAAGACCGCGCGGGCGCTGCCATGAGCGGCGATATAACTGCGCATGGCCACGAACCACAGGCCCGGCACCAGGCTCCACATCAGCGCGCGCAGATAAAGCGCCGCCGGGGCCGCGATCTCCGGCGCCTGGCCCAGCGCCAGCAACATGGGCTCGGCGTTCCACAGCAGGAGCAGAAACGGCGCCGACGCCGCGAGCGTCGCCCACAGGCCCTGACGCAGCGCGCGGCGGGCGCGGCGCGGGTCGCGCGCGCCCACTGCCTGCGCCGCCAGCGGAGCTACCGCCACCGCGACGCCGATGCCGGCGAAGAGGAAGAGCGAAAAGACGTGCATGCCCAGCGCGCCGGCGGCAAGTCCGGTCGGCCCCAGCCAGGCCAGCATCACCGTGTCGGTGGCCATGAGGGCGATCTGCGCCAGTTGCGCCCCGGCCAATGGCGCGCCGAGCCGCAACCCCGCCGCCGCTTCCTGGCGCCAAAGCGCGAAGCGTTCCGCTCCCGCCGCGGCTAGCGGCGGACTGGCAGTTTCGGCGGTGTCCATGACGGGGCGCATTATCGCCGCCGGCCGGCGCGAGGCAAGCGCATCGCCATGGTGGCGGGCCATCGCGTTTGACCATCTGCGCCTCATGGTTCGAGACGGCCGCTGAAGTGGCCTCCTCACCATGAGGCGAAACATCACTTTCCTCGCCCTGAGGAGGGCCGCCAGGCCCGTCTCGAACGGGTGAGGAAAGCCAAATGCGATAGTCCCGCTATAATGTGGGCATGAACGCGCCGCTGGAAACCGTCTTGCGCGACTACCGCAGTCGTCTGGAGGAGATTTACGGTCCCCGCCTGGTCAAACTTGTGCTGTTCGGCTCGCGCGCCCGCGGCGACGCCGACCCGGACTCCGACATCGACGTGATGATCGTGCTGGAAGGTCCGCTCGACGATTGGGCCGAGACGCAGCGCACGACCAAGGTCACGAGCGAGGTTTCGATCGAGTACGACACCGCGATTTCGCGCATCTTCGCGACGCCCGCGGACGCGGATTCCGAGACAGCGGCGTTTTACGAGAACGTGCGCGGCGAGGGCGTCGCCGTATGACGGATGAGCAAGAGGCTCTCCTTGCCAAGGCCGAGGAAAGTATCGCCGCCGCTCGGTTGCTCCAAGAGCGGGGGTTCGTCGCGATTGCGGCATCGCGCGCCTATTACGCGATGTTCTATCTCGCCAGCGCCATGCTGCTCGGCAAGAACCTCCGCTTCAAAACGTCATAGCGCCGTGCAGGCGGCGTTCGGGCGCGAGATCACGCAGCGTGGAATATTGCCGGTCGAATTTCATGGTTGGTTGCTCGACTCCTTCAAGGCGCGAAACGCCAGCGACTACTGGGTCAAGGGCGAGATTTCACGCGGCGAAGCAACGACGCACATCGAGCGCGCCGATCGTTTTCTGGCCGAAGCAAGGCGGAGCCTCGCCACGCCGTAGTGGTTACGCCCGCGCCGGCAGTTCGGTGACGGCGGCCGCGCCTAACGCCGCCAAAGCGGTGGCGACGATGTGGGCGGCGTTGAGGCCGGCCTGGTCGTATTGCTTCGCCGGCGTGTCGTGGTCGATGAAGCGGTCGGGCAGGATCATTGGCCGCACTTTCAGGCCCTGATCCAGCAGTCCGCTTACCGCCAGATAATGAAGCACGTGGCTGGCGAAACCGCCCACCGCCCCCTCCTCGATGGTGATCAGCACTTCGTGCCCGCGCGCCAGGCGGCGCACCAGGCCGGTG
>CAZIVY010000581.1:0-1515 GCA_964542505.1 uncultured Rhodospirillaceae bacterium | reverse complement strand
TCGATCTTGTAGCCGGCGATGCGCTCCAGATCGAGGCGGCACTTGTTGGCCTCGCCGGCAAAGACCGAATAGGCCGAAGGCGTCAGGGTCTCGCTCTCCAGCGGCGTGAAATGCAGGTCGTAGCGCCGGCGGCCGTCGAAGATCGCCGCCTTGCCCTGGCAGGGGTTATCGTCCGCCCGCGCCAGCACGCGCTCGAGCAGCGCGGTCAACAGGTCGGTGGCGCCGATCATCATGGCGGGTGAAACCGGCGTGCGGCCCTCGGAATAAGCATCGGCCACGGGCTCGCGCCGCGCCGTGGGCATGCCGGCTGAGTCCCAGTCCACGATCATGGTGCGCTGGCTCCAGCGCCAGTCGGAATCGGTGCGGTAGCGGATCGGGATCAGGCGGGACGCGCCGACGCTGCCCTCGCTCCGCGCGCTCAAAACGAAGCGCAGCGCGAAATCGAACAACCCTTGAGTGCGCCCCAAGGTTTCCGCCGTGAAGCCGGTGGGGCCAAGCGTGGCGCTGGCGTCCAAGGCGAAAATCTGGAAGCCGCCGGAATAGACCGCATAGGAAAGCTGCGCGTGACGGTGGTCGGCGGACCCCGGCGCGGACGCGAACAAAGTCGCCAGCCCGCACAGGACACCGCCAACAAAGCGAAAACGACGCGCCATCGCCGTCAGTTATCCCCTCGCGCCCTAGGGGCGGTCAAGACCCGATCCGGGCGCGGGCAGGGCGGTGAACTAGAGCATGATTTGGTCAATTCGAATCAACTGCGTTGCGGCCGGATGGCCGAGAATCGAGCCGAGGGGCGCGGGCCGTAGTGGGACTACGGCCAAGCCCGGCGGCGATGGCAAGCGGCCATTCCCGCCGCAACCCGAAGGGCCGGGGTCGTTTGCGCCGCCCTCGCGACCTTCGGTCCCTCGACGTCAAAGGGCTCGCCCGTAGTCCGGGCTACGCGCCGCGCCCCATGAACGCCTTCGCGTTCATACCTGCCCACGGCGCAAAATACCTCCGGCGCAGCCGGTTCCAATTGGCCAAATCATGCTCTAGCGCCCATGCCGGCTTAAGGAGGCGCGACCCTTCGCCGTCGCCGCGATCATGCCGCCGGGGCGCTGCTCGATAAGCCCGAGCTCCTCGGCGTCCTCCCAGATGGCGAGGCGCGGACACGAGCTGCGCCAAACCTCGACGAACTCGGCGCGCGACCTGGGCCGCAGCGCCACCCATTCGACCAGATCGAGGACCAGAGAACCGATCGTTTCCGCCATGCCGCGCTCCGTCGCAACGCCGGCTCAGATGCTGGCCGTCAGCGCCTGGTCCAGATCGTCGATGATGTCGGCGACGTCCTCGAGGCCCACCGAGAGCCGCACCAGATTGTCGCCGATGCCAAGGCGCGCGCGCTCCTCCGCCGGCAGGCGCTGATGGGTGGTGGTCGCCGGGTGGGTGATCAGGCTCTTGGCGTCGCCCAGGTTGTTCGAAATGTCGATCAGGCGGAGCGCGTCGAGAAAGCGGAAGGCGCGCGCCTTGCCGCCGGCG
>CAZIVY010000580.1:0-3048 GCA_964542505.1 uncultured Rhodospirillaceae bacterium | reverse complement strand
GGCCGCACTTTCAGGCCCTGATCCAGCAGTCCGCTTACCGCCAGATAATGAAGCACGTGGCTGGCGAAACCGCCCACCGCCCCCTCCTCGATGGTGATCAGCACTTCGTGCCCGCGCGCCAGGCGGCGCACCAGGCCGGTGTCGAGGGGCTTGCAGAAGCGGGCGTCGGCGACGGTGGTGCTCAAGCCCCGCGCGGCAAGTTCGTCCGCCGCCTTCAACACCTCGGCCAGGCGCGCGCCGAAAGATAGAATGGCGACCTTCGCGCCTTCGCGAAGCACGCGGCCTTTGCCGATCTCCAGCACCTCGCCCGGCGCGGGCATGGGCACGCCCAGCGCCTCGCCGCGTGGGTAGCGCACCGCCGAGGGGCCGTCGTCGATGGCCGCCGCGGTCGCCAGCATGCGCGCCAGGTCCGCCTCGTCCCCCGCCGCCATGACCACGAAGCCCGGCAGGGTGGCGAGATAGGTCACGTCGAAGGAACCGGCATGGGTGGCGCCGTCGGCCCCCACCAGCCCGGCGCGGTCGATGGCGAAGCGCACGGGCAGGCTTTGGATCGCCACGTCGTGGACCACCTGATCGTAGGCGCGCTGGAGAAAGGTCGAGTAGATGGCGGCGAAGGGCTTGTAGCCCTCGCACGCCAAGCCGGCGGCGAAGGTCACCGCGTGCTGCTCGGCGATGCCGACGTCGAAGCAGCGGCCGGGAAAGCGCTGGGCGAAGAGGTCGAGCCCGGTGCCCGACGGCATGGCGGCGGTGACGGCGACGATCTTCGGGTCGCGCTCGGCCAATTGGATCAAGGTATCGGCGAACACCCTGGTGTAGCTGGGCGGCCCGGACTTGGCCTTGGCCTGGGCGCCGGTCACCACGTCGAACTTGCCGACGCCGTGATATTTGTCGTCCGCCGCCTCGGCGGGGGCATAGCCCTTGCCCTTTTTCGTCACCACGTGCAGCAGCACCGGGCCGGCGTGATTGGCGTCGCGGACGTTTTTCAGCACCGGCAGCAGGTGATCGAGGTTGTGGCCATCGACGGGGCCGACATAATAGAAACCCAGTTCCTCGAACAAGGTGCCGCCAGTCACCATGCCGCGGGCGAATTCCTCCGCCAGTTCCGCCGTGCGCCCCAGCCTTGCCGGCAGCAGGCTGGCGATCTGGCGGGACAGGTGGCGCAGCCCGAAATAGGCGCGCGACGACAGGAGCCGCGACAGATAGGCGCTCATGGCGCCCACCGGCGGGGCGATGGACATGTCGTTGTCGTTGAGAATGACGATCAGCCGGCTGTCCATGGAGCCGGCGTTGTTCATCGCCTCATAGGCCATGCCGGCGGACATGGCGCCATCGCCGATGACGCAGACGACGTGGTTGCGGCCGCCCGACAGGTCGCGCGCCACCGCCATGCCGAGGCCGGCGGAGATCGAGGTGGAGGCGTGCGCGGCGCCAAAGGGGTCGTATTCGCTTTCCACGCGCCGGGTGAAACCGGACAGCCCGCCGCCCTGGCGCAGCGTGCGGATCTGGCCGCGCCGCCCGGTCAATATCTTGTGCGGGTAGGATTGGTGGCCCACGTCCCAGATCAACCGGTCGCGGGGCGTGTCGAAGACATGGTGCAGCGCCACGGTCAATTCGACGACCCCGAGGCCCGCGCCCAAATGCCCGCCGGTGATAGCCACGGCGGAAATGGTTTCGGCGCGGAGCTCCTCCGCCAATTGTTTCAATTGGTCGAGGTTGAGCCCGCGCATGTCGGCGGGATCGCGCAGGCGATCAAGCAACGGGGTCGCGCCGGCGGCGGGATTCATCATGCGAACAGGGGGCCTGGCTTTTCCATGCGCTTGCGCGCGGCGACTAGGTGCGGCGGGTTATAACAAAAGCCGCAAGGTCCTGCAAAAGCCGCGCTTTGCCGCCGAAAATATCGAGATGGCGGCGGGCCTGCTCGGCCAGCATCGTGGCCTGGGAGCGCGCCCGTTCGGCGCCCATGACATCGACCAGCGTCGCCTTGCCGCGCGCCGCGTCCTGGCGCACGGGCTTGCCCAGGTCTTGGACCGCGCCCTCGGCGTCGAGCAGGTCGTCGGCGATCTGAAAGGCGAGGCCGAGATCGTGCGCGTAGGCCTTGAGGGCGTGGCGCTTGGGCGGATCGGCGTGACCGAGAATGGCGCCGGCCTCGGAGCAAAAACCGATCATGGCCCCGGTCTTGAGCGATTGCATGCGGGTGATGGCGGCGGGATCGAGATCATTGCCGCTGGCGGTCAAGTCGATGGCCTGGCCGCCCACCATTCCCGCCGGCCCCGCGGCCACGGCCAGCGCGCGCATCAGTTCGGTGCGCACTTCGGCGTCGATGTGGGTCGCCGGCACCGACAGCACCTCGAAGGCCAAGGTCAACAGCGCGTCGCCCGCCAGCACCGCCGTGGCTTCGTCGTACTGGCGATGCACGCTCGGCCGGCCGCGGCGCAGATCGGCATCGTCCATGCACGGCAGATCGTCGTGGATCAGCGAGTAGCAATGCACCATTTCAGCGGCGGCGGCGACGCGGAGCGAGAATTTGTGGTCGACGTCGAAAAGGTCGCCCGACGCCACCACCAGGAATGGACGCAAGCGCTTGCCCGCACCCAAGGCCGCGTAACGCAGCGCTTCCAGCACCCGCAATTCCGGACCGGCGGGCAAGGGAAGCAAGTCCGCCAGCGTCCGGTCGACGGCGCCGACGACGTAGTCCATGGCTTGTTGCAGGTCGGTCAATGGCGCCTAGTCATTTTCTCTGCCGGCGACGCCGGCGGCCCCGTCGGGCCCGACGACAATGGTTTCCACTTTCGCCTCGGCGGCGCGCAATTTGGCCTCGCAATGGCGCCGAAGCTCGGCGCCGCGGCTGTAAATGGCGATCGATTCCTCGAGGTCCACCTGACCCGCCTCCAGCCGCCGCACAATGCCGTCGAGTTCGGCCAGGGCCTGCTCGAAGGTCATGGCCTGGATGTCGGCGGGCATGTCGGCCCCCGCCCCGCTTTGTGGTTCGATGCGCTGCGGCTCGGTTTTCTTCGGCGCCATGGCCGCAGCTTATTGCATTATCCCTAG
>CAZIVY010000579.1:0-1795 GCA_964542505.1 uncultured Rhodospirillaceae bacterium | reverse complement strand
GACTTGGTGATCTGCGGCAGCAGCGGCTCGGATCTCGATCCGCTCACTTTCTGCAACAAGGTCCGCCGTTGCGCCACGTTGCGCAACAAGCGCACCCCCATCCTGGTGCTGACGGGGGAAGACGAGCGGCTGGTTCTCGACGTGGTGCTCGAGGCCGGGGCGGCGGCGGTAATGAGCCGGCCGGTGTCGGCGCCCCAGCTCTTGGCTCGCATGGAAGTGGCGGTGGGCGTTTGCTTCGACCGCGGCATCCGTGGCGGGGCTCCGCTCAGGGCGACCGGGTAGGCGCCCGGGCCTATCCGGCTTCGGCGCGGACGCCGATACAGGCGAGGGTGTGGGCAGCGATGACCCGTTCCTCGTCGGTGGGCAGCGCATAGACCGCGACGCGGCTGCGGGCGCCGCTGATGCGGGGGCCGCCGCGGGCGTTGGCTTCTTCGTCCACCACGACGCCGAGCCAGGCGGCGGCGGCGCAAACGCGGGCGCGGACGGGGCTTGAGCGCTCGCCGATGCCGCCGGTGAACACCAGGCCGTCGACGCCGCTCAAGGTTGCGGCCAGCGCCCCGATCTCGCGCCCGACGCGGTGGACGAACAGCGCCACCGCCTCGGCCGCCGCCGGATCGGGCGATGAAAGCAGCGTCCGCATGTCGCTGCTCAGGCCCGACACGCCCTTGAGGCCGGAGCGGTTGTAGAGCAAGTCCTCCACCGCCCGCAGGCTCATCTTCCGCTCGCGCATGAGGTAGAGCACGACCCCTGGATCGAGCGCCCCGCAGCGCGTGCCCATGGGCACGCCGTCGAGCGCCGTCAGCCCCATGGTCGTGTCGACGCTCAGGCCGTCCTTGATGGCGCAAAGGCTGGCGCCGTTACCCAGATGGGCGACGATGACGCGGCCCCGCGCCAGTTCCGGCGCCGCAATGGAAAGCTGGCTGGCGATGGATTCGTAGGACAGGCCATGAAAGCCGTAGCGGCGGATGCCGGCCGCGTGCAGCGCGCGCGGCAGCGCGAAGCGCGCCGCGGTTTCGCTCATGGTGCGATGAAAGGCGGTGTCGAAACAGGCCACTTGCGGCAAGTCCGGCGCCAGTTCCATCAACGCCCGGATGGCGGCCAGATTGTGCGGCTGATGCAGCGGCGCCAAGGGCACGAGCTTTTCCAGCCCCGCCAGCGCCTGGGCGTCGATCCGCGCCGGTTGCGCGAAGGAGGCGCCGCCATGAACGACGCGGTGGCCGGCGGCGCGAATCGTCTGGCGGCCGAAGCGGGCGAATATCCAGTCGAGGGCCATGGCGATGGCCGCCAGGTGATCGCCGGCGCCTTGGATTGGACCCTGCCGCTCGTCCAGCCGGCGGCCGGTGGCGTCGTCGGCGATGAAACGCGGGCTCGTCCCGATGCCCTCGACCCGGCCGCGGCATTGAAGATCGAGCGCGGCGCCAAGCGCCCCGTAGACGGCGAATTTGACGCTGGATGACCCGGCGTTGACGACCAGAACGGTTGAGCGCATGCGGACCGGCGGCGGCCCCGCTATATCCTAGGCCGCCGTCTGCGGCCGCATGTCGGCTCGATCGATGCCGGCGACGACGACCGGTTTTTTCATGGCGTCGCGCCGGAACGGCTCGCCAAGCTCCTGGTTGAGGATGATTTCGATGAAGGTGGTGACGCGCTTTCTTTGCGCCGCGCAGGCCTCCGCAAGCGCGCCGGAGATTTCCGCTGGCGTGCGCGCGATCACGCCCTTGAGGCCGCAGCCCTCGGCGATGCGGGCAAAGCTCAGGTTCGGATCGAGTTCGGTGCCGACGAAGTTGTCGTCGTA
>CAZIVY010000578.1:0-1775 GCA_964542505.1 uncultured Rhodospirillaceae bacterium | reverse complement strand
TCGGCGATGCGCGCCGCCGCCGGTCCCGTGTCGACGATAGCGTAGCGGCCGCTGGCCGCCAGCGCCCGGCGCAGCTCATCGCTCGCCAAACGCAGCCATTGCCGGTGTTCGGCGCGCTCCCCTTCCATGCTGGTATCGGTCAATTCGAAGTCGAAGATGGCCGTTTTCACCGCCTCTGCCGCGCCACTTGGCACGGCGTCCGCTCCCATGACCAGGGCCGCCACGGCCAACAGGCTCCAAATCCGTCCACCGCTCATGCGACTTCTCCTTGTCCGCTGCCCTTCCAATGCTAACATTATTGCCATGTGCGCGGCCGCCGTTCGCTCTCTTTTTTCGCTCGTCGCTTGCGCCGCCGCCCTGGCGGCGATCCTTGTGGCGTGTCCCGCCACCGCCCAGATCACGACCGTGGCCATCGGCTACGTCACCCGGGCGGCGGAGCCGCTTGTTCCCACCTCCTTGCTCGATCCGGTGGTGGAGGATGCCGGCGTCCAGGGGGCGCGGCTCGGCATTGCCGACAACAATGGCACCGGGCGGCTGACCCAACAGCGCTTCGTCCTCGCCGAGATCAAGGTGGCCGAGGACGGCGACGTGGCCGAGGCGCTCCGCCGCTTCCTCGCCGACGGTATCCGCATCATCGTCGCCGATCTGACGGCGGCCGATTTGCTGTCGCTCGCCGATCGTCCGGAGGCGCGCGGCGCGCTGATCTTCAACGTCCGCGCCCGCGACGACGCGCTGCGCAACAAGGATTGCCGCGCCAACGTGCTGCACGTGATGCCGAACCGCGCCATGCTGGCCGACGCCCTGGCCCAGTACCTGGTGTGGAAGCGTTGGCGGAACTGGTACCTGGTGGTCGGCCGCCACCCCGGCGACAAGGCCTTCGCCGACGCCGTCAAGCGCGCCGCCGGCCGCTTCGGCGGCAAGATCGTGGGCGAGAAGGAGTGGACCTACGATGTCGGCGCGCGGCGCACCGACAGCGGCCACGTCAACGCCCAGCAGGAAGTCCCCGCATTCACCCAGGGGCCCGAGCACGACGTGCTCGTGGTCGCCGACGAGGCGGATGAATTCGGCGAGCTGCTGAGCTACCGGAACTTCCTCCCCCGTCCGGTGGCGGGCACACACGGTCTGGTCGCCACCCCCTGGCACCGCGCCCACGAGCAGTGGGGCGCCACCCAGTTCCACAACCGCTTCCACCGCCAGGCACAGCGCTGGATGACCGAGCGCGATTACGCCGCCTGGGTGGCGGTGCGCAGCGTCGGCGAGGCGGCGACGCGCACGCTTTCGGCCGACGCGGCGCAAATCGCCGCCTATATTCGCGGCCCGCAATTCGTGCTCGCCGCCTTCAAGGGGGTCGGCGTCACCTACCGCGACTGGGACGGGCAGATGCGCCAGCCGGTGCTCGTCAGCGGCCCGCGCATGTTGATCAGCGTGTCGCCGCAGCCGGGTTTCCTGCACCAATTCTCCGAGTTCGACACCCTGGGCTATGACCGCCCGGAAACGGGATGTAAACTCAAGCCATAAGCGCACAAGCGCATGACCGGGAAGAACAGCAGATGAACGCCGCTATCAAGTGGGCCGTGGGCGCGGCCATTGGCGCTGTCCTTGGCCTTGGCGCATCGGCCCCTGCCGCCACGGTCTTCGTATCGAGCGAAAAAGACAACACCATCACCGTGCTCGACGCCGGCACGCTGGCGATCACCAAGACCGTCAAGGTCGGCCAGCGCCCGCGCGGCATCCTGCTGAGCAAGGACGCCAAGCAGTTGTTCATCGCCACCAGC
>CAZIVY010000577.1:0-2392 GCA_964542505.1 uncultured Rhodospirillaceae bacterium | reverse complement strand
CGACCTGATGATCAGGCCGGGCATGACGGCGACGGTGGAAATCGTCGTGCAGAGCGTCGCCGACGCCCTGATGGTGCCGAACGCGGCGCTGCGCTTCACGCCGGCCGCGGCCCAGCCCAGCCGGCCCGCCCCTGGATTGCTCGAAAGACTGCTGCCCCGTTCGCGCATGGCTGTCTTCCGCCCGCCGAGCAAGAAAGACGAAAGCGGCCCCAACCGGACGGTCTGGGTATTGCGCGACGGCGCGCCCGCCCCGGTCAAGGTCGCCGTCGGGGCCACCGACGGACGCAAGACCGCCGTCCTCGGCGGCGAGCTCGCCGCCGATCAGCCGGTCATCGTCGATACCGCTATTTCCAGGCGCTAGGAGCCTGTTCGAGAAATGGAGCGGTTCGCGACGCTGCCGATCTTCGCCGCCCGGCCAGGCGCGACGCCGCAGGCGATGCTGGCCTATCGGCAAGGCGGCGCAACGACGTCCGGCGACGAAAAGCGGCGCGTCCCAGGCGGGTTGCGGCGGGGTCGGCCGATCTGCGGCGGCGCGCGCAACGCGGCCGCGCCCATTTCTCCAACAGGTTCTTGAGGGTCCAATGCCGGGATCCGGCGATGCGCGCGTACCGATCATCGAACTGCGCGGCGTAACCAAGGTCTATGGGACCGGCGCGGCGACGGTGCGGGCGCTTGCCGGCATCGACCTGACTTTCGCCGCCGGGGAATTCGTCGCCATCATGGGCCCCTCGGGCTCGGGAAAATCGACGGCCATGAACATCATCGGCTGCCTCGATACGCCGACGGCGGGCGACTATCTGTTCAAGGGCGTGAGCGTGGGGCGGCTTACGCCCAAACAGCGGACGCTGTTGCGGCGGCATTTTCTCGGCTTCGTGTTCCAGGGTTTCAACCTGCTGGGGCGCACCACCGCGATCGAGAACGTGGAGTTGCCGCTCATCTACCGCGGCCTTGGGTCAACCGAGCGGCACGGCCTGGCGCTCCGCGCGCTGCGGCGCGTGGGGCTGGAGGGACGCCAGCATCATACGCCGGCGGAGCTTTCCGTCGGCCAGCAGCAACGGGTCGCCATCGCGCGCGCCATCGTCACCGATCCCGCCGTCCTGCTGGCCGACGAGCCGACCGGCAATCTCGACACCCGGACGAGCGGCGAAATCATGGAACTGGTCACCGGCCTCAACCGGGATCAAGGGATCACCGTCATCATGGTGACCCACGAAACCGACATCGCGGCCCATGCCGAGCGCACCATCCGCTTCCTTGACGGCAGGGTCGAGCATGACGGCCACACCCGCGAGGCCGCCTGATGCTGCTGGAAGCCGTCAAGCTTGCGCTGCGCGCGATCCGGCGCAACGCCTTGCGATCGATCCTGACCGCGCTCGGCATCGTCATCGGCGTCGCGGCGGTCATCGCCATGGTGACCATCGGCAACGGCACCACCGCCAAGGTGGCGGCGGAAATGGCCAAGCTCGGCGCCAATCTGCTGTTCGTTCGCCCGGGACAGTTCGGGCCGGGCCGCGCCAGCGCCGACGCGAAACCCTTCAATTTTCGCGATGTCGAGGCGTTGAAGACCCAGCTTAGCGGGGTGCGCGCGGTGGCGCCGGTGGCGCAACGGACGGCGACGGCGATTTATGGCGGCCTGAGCCGCGTCACGGTGGTGACCGGAACCGACAACGATTATTTCATTGCCCAGGACTGGCCGCTGGCGGAAGGGCGCCAGTTTTTCGAAAGCGAATTGCGCGCCGGCCGCGCCGCCTGCATCATCGGCCAAACCGTGCGCGAAAAGCTGTTCGGCCGCAACGGCTCCAGCGGCCAGAACATCCGCGTCAGGAACGTGTCCTGCGAGGTGATCGGCGTCCTCGAGGCAAAAGGCGAATCGAGCACCGGCAGCGACCGCGACGACGTCATCATTATTCCGCTGCGGACCTTGCACCGCCGCTTCGCGGGCAATACCGACATCAACTTCATTTCCATTTCGGCCCGCGACGACGTGGACACGGCGCGGGTGCAGGCCGGCACCGAGCGGCTGTTGCGCGAACGCCGGAGCGCCGCGCGCGGGGCTGAGGACGATTTCACCGTTCGCGACATGAAGCAGATCGCGCAGACGACGGCGGGCACGACCATCCTGCTCACGCGGCTCCTGGGCGCGGTGGCGGCGGTGAGCCTGCTGGTGGGCGGCATCGGGATCATGAACATCATGCTGGTGTCGGTGACCGAGCGCACGCGCGAGATCGGCATTCGCCTGGCCATCGGGGCGCTGGAAAGCCAGGTGCTGATGCAGTTCCTGGTCGAGGCCACGGTGCTGTCGCTGTGCGGCGGATTGATCGGCATCGTGTCCGGCCTTGGCCTGGCGTGGTTCGCCACCGGCGCCCTCGAGGTGCCGTTCGTCATCGACCCG
>CAZIVY010000576.1:0-1673 GCA_964542505.1 uncultured Rhodospirillaceae bacterium | reverse complement strand
AGCGGCGCCTGAAGGACGAGCCGGCGACCCTCGAGGACCTGAGCAAGACCTACGGCATCAGCCGCGAGCGCGTGCGCCAGATCGAGGTCCGCGCCTTCGAGAAGCTGCAAAAGGCGATGACGGCCGGCGCGGGCGCGTAGGGCGGGGCGCAAGTCACGCTCGGCCCAGCGGCAAGAATCGTCACCTCCTTCGTTTGCCGGGGCTAGGACCTCTGCTACCTTCCGCTCCCAAGGTGGCAGGGACATGACGCCCGAACAATTCATCGCCAAGTGGCGCGCGTCGACGCTGACGGAGCGGTCGGCGTCGCAGTCCCATTTCAACGATCTCTGCGACCTGCTGGAAATACCCAAGCCCGCCGATGACGCCACCGGCGGCGATTACGCATTTGCCAAGAGCGTCGACAAGCCGGACGGCCGCAAGGGCGAGGCCGATGTCTGGCGGCGCGGCTGCTTCGCCTGGGAATACAAGGGCGCGGCCAAGAACCTGAACAAGGCCTATCTGCAACTGAAAGAATACGCCGACGCCCTCGACAACCCGCCGCTGCTGATCGTGTCGGATATGAAGGAAATCCGTATCCACACGAACTTCACCAACACGATAGCCGAGGTGATCGTCATCGGCTTGGCCGAACTGAACTCGGTCGAGGCGCGGCGCAAGCTCAACTGGGCGTTCACCGACCCCGAACGTCTCAGGCCTACCAAGACGCGAGAGGCCGTGACCGCCGAGGCGGCGAAGGTGATCGGCCAGCTCGCCGCCAGGCTGCGCGCCAAGAAATACGACCCGCGCCGGGTGGCGCATTTCCTCAACAAGTTGGTGTTCAGCATGTTCGTCGAGGATATCGGGCTTCTGCCCGACCGTCTGTTCGCCGACGTGCTCGAAGAATCGGTGAAGGAGTCCGGCGCGTTCGTGCCGCTGCTGAGCTCGCTGTTCGGCGCCATGCGCCAAGAGAACCAGCGGTTCGGGGCGGTAAAAATCCCCTGGTTCAACGGCGGCCTATTCGACGACGACGACGTCCTGCCCCTGAACGGGCTGGAAATTGCCGACCTCGCGGCGGCGGCGCGGCTGGATTGGAGCGCCATCGAACCCTCGATCTACGGCACGTTGTTCGAAAAGGGCCTCGACCCCGAGAAGCGCAAGGAAATGGCGGCCCTCTTTGACGCCCCCATCAATGGCGACGGTACGGCGAAAGCCAAAGCCGTGAAGCCGCGCGGGTCCGATGATCGTGCTGTTGGCGTGCATTATACCGACCCGGTGAAAATCATGAAGCTCGTCGAGCCGGTGGTGCTCCAACCGCTCAAGACCGAATGGACCGCGCTCAAGGCCGAGATGGCGGCGTTGGCGGAAAAGGCGCAAACAGCGAAAAACCCGACTCGGCGTACCAAGTTGAAAGACAAGCGCCACAAGCTCTATTGGGATTTCCGCCAGCGCCTCGGGCGGATGCGCGTGCTCGATCCGGCCTGCGGCTCGGGCAATTTCCTTTACCTCTCGCTGCTGCACCTCAAGGATTTCGAGTATGCGGTGATGCGCGAGGCGCAGGGCTTAGGCGGCCTGTCGCCCGACCAGCCGCAGCGCATCGGCCCCGACGCGGTGATGGGCATCGAGATCAACCCCTATGCGGCGGAACTGGCCCGCGTCACCATCTGGATCGGCGAGATCCAGTGGCAGATCCGCAA
>CAZIVY010000575.1:0-2741 GCA_964542505.1 uncultured Rhodospirillaceae bacterium | reverse complement strand
ACCACAAGCAGACCAAGGACGCGCCCGACCTGCCCTCGTTCAAGGACATCAAGGTGATGAAGGAGGACGCGATCGCGGTGGCCGACGAAGCGGAAAAGATCAAGGAACGCTACGCCAAGTATTTCGGCACTTGAGCGTGGGTTTGGCGTGTTGTGTTTCCAGCGTTCGATACCCCCTCCCTCCATCCGTCATCGCCGGGCCTGACCCGGCGATCCACGGCTCGTGGATGCCCGGATCACCCCCGGGTAGAACCCGGGGGCTGGGCATGACGAAGGGGGGAACGAGATGTCGGAGTCGGCGCTCTAGCCGGTCGATGGAACCGTAATGGCCGTTCTCGCAGAAGTGGCGGCGGTGCGCCGCCGGCATCTGGACTTCTCGGGTCCGGTGCTGGCGGCGTTCGCGCTGTTCATGGCGGCGCTGATCGGCCTGCCGCTCTTTTGGCTTGGGCTTTACGCCCTGACCAACGCGGCGGGACAGGCGACGTTCGCCAACTTCGCCACCGTGTTCACCGATCCCACTTTCCGCGGGCCGCTTGTCACCACGCTTGTTCTCGCGCTCAGCGTCAGCCTATCGGCGGTGCTGGTGGCGGCGCCGTTCGGCTGGCTGGTGGCGCGGACCGACATGCCCCTCGCGCGCCCCATCCGCTCGCTGGTCATGGCCTCGTTCGTGACCCCGCCATTTCTCGGCGCCATTGCCTGGGAGATTCTGGCCGCCCCCAACAGCGGCCTTCTCAACGTGCTGTGGCGGAACCTCACCGGCGCCACGATGGACGAACATCTTTTCAACGTCTATACGCTGCCCGGCCTCGCCTTTGTCATCACCCTCTACACGTTCCCCTTCGCGTTCGTCCTCGTGGCCAACGCCCTCGACCGCGTGCCGGGCGAGCTTGAGGACGCGTCCGCGATCCTCGGCGGCCGCGCCTGGCAGACGGCGCGGCGCATCACCGTGCCCCTCGTCTTGCCGGCGATTCTGGCCGGGGCTCTGGTGGCCTTTCTGCAGGCGATGACGCTGTTCGGATCGCCCGCGATCCTGGCGCTGCCGGCGGGCTTCCACGTCCTCACCACCAAGATCTGGAGCCTGTTCCAGTTTCCGCCCAAGCCCCACCTTGCCGCCGCCGCGGCGGTGCCGCTGCTGCTGGTCACCATCCTGTTGTTGCGGGCGCAAACGCGGATTCTCGGGCGCCGTTCCTACGCCGTGGTGGGCGGCCGCTACGGCTCGCCGCGCCCGGTCGCGCTCGGGCTCTGGCGCTGGCCGGCCTTCGGGTTCTGCATGTTGCTGCTCTGCTTGCCGGTGTTCTTCCCCTACGCGGCGCTGTTCAAGGCCGCGTTCACGCGCATACCGTCGGACCCGGTTACATTCGCGGCGCTCACCTGGAAGCATGTCGATTTCGTCTTTTTCCAGTTTTCGCAAACCCAGATTGCCCTCAAGAACACCGTCATCCTCGCCGCCGCCGCGGCGACCATCGGCACCCTGATCGCGCTCGCCGCCGGCTACATGTCGGTGCGCCGCGCCATACGCGGCCATCGCTGGATCGCCTTCCTGGCCACCGCGCCGGTGGCGATACCGGGCATCGTCCTCGGCGTCGCCTTGTTTCTCGCCTACACGCGGCCGCCGTTCACGCTTTACGGCACCTTGTGGATTCTGCTGCTCGCCTATCTCACAATCGAATTGCCGGTGGCGTTTCAGCAAATCCAGGCGGCGGTGCAAAGCGTCCACCCGGAGCTCGAGGAAGCGGGACGAATTCTCGGCGCCACCCGGCTCCGCATGTTGCGCGACGTGACCGCGCCGCTTCTGACCAGCGGCGTCATCGCCGCCTGGTGTTTCATTTTCATCGGCGTGATGCGCGAGCTGTCGGCGGCGATCATGCTGTTCACCGCCAACACCAAGGTCATCTCGGTGGTCATCTACGACCTGAACGAGAGCGGCGATCTGGGTCCGATCTCGGTGCTTGGCATCACCTTGCTGCTTGTTTCATTCGCCGTTGTCGGACTTGCCAACCGCTTCCGGGCCGCCGCGCCGCGGCGTCTCGTCGGCTGACCAATTCACTCGCGACAACCAAGGGAGGAGACCATGATGACATTTCGTATCCAAGCGGTCGCGGTGGCGGTCGTGCTCGCCGGCCTCGGCGCCGGCGCCGCCCTGGCGCAGGCCAAATATCCCCATGCCACGGTGACCCTGGTCACGCATTCCAGCCCCGGCGGCGGCAGCGACGTGTTCATGCGCGCGCTGGCCAAGCACCTGGGGCCGAAAATGGGCGTGAACTTCGTGGTCGAGAACGTCACCGGCGGCAGCGGCGCCCGCGCCGTGGCCAAGGTGGCGCAAGCGCCCGCCGACGGCTCGGTCTTCTACGCCACCACGCCCACCTACATCCAGACCACGCTCTTGAGCAAACCCGAATTCGGCTATGACAGCCTGGCGCCGGTGGCGCGCGTGTTCCTCGATCCGGAAGTGGTTTACACCCGCGCGCCATCGCCTTACGCCGATCTGCAAGCGGCCGTGCGCGAGGCCAAGGCGAGCGGCGGCAAGGCGCGTTGGGGCGCCGCCAACCCGGCCTCCCTCGAGCGCATCGCGCTGGTCAGGCTGAACAAGATGACCGATGCCCGCGCCGTCGTGGTCAGTCATGAAGGGGGCGGCGACCTGATGATCAACGTCCTCAACGGCACGCTCGATTTCGGCGTCGGCGAAGTGCAGGAAATCCGCTCCCAGTTGGAGGCCAAGCAGGTGCGCCTCCTCGCCGTGCT
>CAZIVY010000574.1:0-3669 GCA_964542505.1 uncultured Rhodospirillaceae bacterium | reverse complement strand
GGCGCGGCGGCGCAGGAAGTCTCGGCGCAGCGCCTCAAGGACATTCTGACCATGACGCCCGAGCAGATGGCGGCCACCGGCGCGTGGACAAGGTCCAATTACGACCGCTTGGTGATGTACGTCAACGGCATCAAGGACCCGAAGGTTCGCGCCATCGTCCGCGACATGGTGGTCGACCCGAAGTCGCAAGTCTTCAACACCGTGGCGCAGAAAAATGCTTTCCGCTTCGCTCCGGCGGCGGGCGGACCGGGACATCATTTCTATCCCGGCGGGCTGGCGGTGCACGCGGTCGAGAACATCGAGATTTCGATCGCCTGGGGCGAGGCCATCGGCCGCATCCACGGCGCCGACAAGTTCGACCGCGACATCATCGTCGCCGCGCTGACCCTGCACGACTGGGCGAAGGTCTGGTACGAGTGGGACGACGTGACCGGCGAGGTCAAGCGTCCTGCCTGGTTCCCCGCTTATTGGGGCGGCGACCAGGGCATCGCCAAGTGGAAATGGATGGGCGGCCACGGGGCCATCGTCTATTCCGAGTTGATGAAGCGCGGCGCGCCGAATGAGGTGACCATCGCCACCGCGGCGGCGCACTTCGATCCGCACTGGGACGCCGACAAGGCAAGCGGCTCCGAGGGCCTTAACGCCGCGTTGGCCGAAGCCGCCAAGCTGGCGCAAATGCCGGCGATCAAGGTCGATCCGGCCAAGCGCATGGCCGAGTGGTGGATGGTCGTCTATTCCGACGGCTCGTGGTCCTACTCGCATTATCTGGCCGGCCAGTACTCCCACAACTGGATACGCGAGGTGGCCAAGGATCTCGGCTTCGATCCCAAGTCGCCGCAAGCCAATCGGCTGGCGTCGTTCGTGCTCACGCGCATATCCGACTTCAAGCTTTACAACGTTTACCAAAACTCGGGCTTCAACGCCGACGAGGTGAAGAAGCTCATCCGTGGCGTGCTCGCCGATTCCTCGGCCTATGAGGTGCCGGCAAGCTGATACGCCGATTGGCGTTGATCTTGATTGCCGGTGCGCGCGACTGCGCGCCCCGGGGGGCCGTGCCGGCCGGAGCGGGCGATAGCCCGCTCCGGTGGCGGGCCGCATGCCTCGGCGCGTCCGTCGCGGCATTGGCCGTGGCGCTTGGCGCCGGGCCGGCCGCCGCCCACGCATTCGGCCAGCGCTATGAGCTGCCGGTCCCGGTCTGGTTTTTCATCGTCGGCGGCGCGGTCACCGTCACCCTGACCTTCGTCATGCTCGGCCTGTTCGTCGGCCAAGGGGCAACACGCTACGCCGAGGCGCGGGCGGCGCTGCCGCGCATTTTGATGTCGATCCAATTGCGCCGTGCGGTGCAAATCCTTGTCGGTCTCGGCGCTCTGTTGGTCGTGCTGGCGGGTGTATTCGGCAACTCCGATCCGCATCGCAATATCGCGCCCAGCCTGGTCTGGCTGCTGTGGTGGACGGGCTTTTCGTACCTGGCGATGCTGGTGGGCAATCCCTGGCCGGCCATCGACCCTTGGCGGGCGCTTTTCGCGCGCTTCGGTTCCACGACGGCGCGCCGGCCCTATCCCGCGCGACTTGGCGCCTGGCCATCGGTTGCGTTGCTGCTGAGCCTAGGCTGGCTTGAACTGGTTTTTCCCTTTTCCTCCTCGCCGGCGGTGCTGGCCGGGCTGGCGCTCGCTTACTCCCTGGCCACCTGGGCCGGAATGGCGCGCTACGGCGCCGGAGCCTGGCGCGCCAATGTCGATCCGTTTCATCGCGTCTTCGACCTTTATGGCCGCTTCGCGCCCTTGGCGGCCGACGGCGTGCGCCCCTATGGCGCCCGCTTGCTGGCGCCGGCGCGCGATATTTCGAACGCGACGGCGGTTTTCATCCTGGCGATGCTGGCCATCGTTCTGTTCGACGGCCTCGGCGGCAGCGGCCATTGGACGGCGATCGAGGATGCTATCCACGATCTCTACCCGCGGCTCGGCGACGCGGGTTGGATCGCCGTCAACACCGCCGGGTTGCTCGTCATGGTGCTGATCGTCCTCGCGCTCTATGGCGCCGCCTGCGTCGCCGCCGGCCGGATGCTGGCTGATCCCCAATCCACCGCCGACATGGCGCGAGCCTTCGCCCTCAGCCTCATTCCCATCGCCGTCGGCTATCATTTCGCCCACTCGTTCACCTTCCTGGTGAGCCAAAGCCAGGCTCTGCCGGCGCTGGTTTCCGATCCGTTGGGGCTGGGCTGGAATCTTTTGGGCGCCAGCGGCGTGCGCCCGGAAGAGGCCCCGGTGTCGACCCGGACAGCCTGGTACCTGGCGGTCTCGGCCATCGTTCTCGGGCACGCGATGTCGGTGTACGTCGCCCATGTGGTGGCCATGCGCCTGGCCGGGAAGCGCGCCGCCGCCATCCGCTGCCTTGTGCCCATGACCCTGTTGATGGTGATCTATACCGTCGTCAGCCTGCTCATCCTGGCCGAGCCGCTGGTGCGCCATTCCCGCCCGCAAGAAACCATCATCTAGTCGCGGAATTCCAGGGATTGCATGGTCAGCGCGGCGGCAATTCCAAAGAGCACCTTGGAGATCAGGCTCACCCAGTAAGGAACGAGGCTGACGAACGCGGGGTTGATCATGGGCAGCACGACGAAGAAATTCATCGCCCAAACAGCGACCAGCATGCCGATCACGGCCACAGGCTCGATCGCCGTTGCGCGCATGCGCGGAAACCGCGAGCGCAGCAGAATCGCGACCGCCAATCCGACCAGGATCGCAAGTCCCATATGAATCGCGACGCCGAGCGGTACTGCCAGCCATTGGACGCCGAGGTCCGGGAAGAAGGAATAAGTCACGCCGCGCGCAACGGCCGCGGCCTGGCCGTCGGAAACGCGCCCGTAGAGGGCGATCCAGACGACTTCGGCGCTGCCGCCGGCGAGGCCCGCAAGGACACCCGCCGACCAAACCCCAGGGGCAAGTGGGTATAGACGACGCTTGGCAACCGTGACGATCATGGTCAAGCTCCGATCAGTTTGGGCCGATACCTACGAAATCGCCGCTTCTGGTAGCACTTGTCACCCTACCTAGAAGGGTCATCCATCCGCATTGATCCTAATCAGCCGTGGGCCGGTTTGACCTTCCACGGGCCAGCGCCTAGGCTGCGCCAAGGGAAAACTACGGCAAGGGAGGGAGTTATGAGCTTCAAACCACGAGCGTTAACGGCGTTGGCGGCGCTTGCGCTTCTGACGGCGGCTAGCCCCGCCGAGGCGCAAGCGGTACGCGTCGCCTTGGGCGACGTGATCTCGGTTGAAACGGTGGCGCTGCAAATCGCCTTCGAACGGGCGAAGGAGCGCGGCGTTGCCTACCAGATAACCTCGTTCAGCAAGGAAGACCTCGCCATCCAGGCGGTGATCGGCAACCAGGCGGACATCGGCATCGGCACGCCCTACGCGGTGATGCAGAAGACCAAGGCGCCGCTCAAGGCCGTGTTCCAGACCTCGCGCGCGTTGTTTTTCCCGGTGGTGGACAAGTCCATCAAGTCCTGGAAGGACCTCAACGGCCAGCCCTTCACCTTCCATGCGCGCGGCAGCGCCACCGAAGCCATCGGCAACATCATCGCCCGCCGCCAGGGCATCCAGTTCGGCGAGCGCAGCTACATCGCCGGCTCCGAGAACCGCGTCATCGCCATGCTGCGCGGCCAGAT
>CAZIVY010000573.1:0-2060 GCA_964542505.1 uncultured Rhodospirillaceae bacterium | reverse complement strand
GGAGGCGGCGCGCGCGCTTGGGCTCGGCCCCTACGGCATTTATCGCTACGTTATCGTGCCCCAGCTTATCCGCTTCGTCCTGCCGCCGCTCACCAACCTCGCGGTGGCCTTGATCAAGGGCTCGGCGATCGTCAGCGTGATCGCGATTTTCGAGCTTACGACCGAGGCCAAGAACCTGATCTCCGAGACCTTCATGACGTTCGAGATTTGGTTCACCGCGGCCGCGATCTACCTTGTCCTGACCACCGCGCTGTCGGCCCTCGCCTATGGCCTGGAGGCGCGCCTGAAACGGCGCGGCGCCTGACGATGACGGCGCGGCGCGGGACGGCGCCAACCGGGCCGCGCTTTACCTGGCTCGACGCGCTGTTGATCGCACTCATACTTGGCGCCATGGCCTGGGTCGCGCACCGAGTCAACACGGAACTTCACTACAAGTGGGACTGGGGCCAGATCGTGCCCAACTACTTTTTCCGTTACGACCAGCCTAAGCAGCGCTGGGTCACGAACCTGCTTACCGACGGCTTCCTGATGACGATCAGGCTCGCGCTGTGGGCGTCTCTCGCCGCCGCCGTCATGGGCGTGTTTCTCGGCCTGTGCCGGGTCTCGACGGTGCTGTTCTTCCGGGCCGTGGGCCTGGTCTATGTCGAGCTCATACGCAATGTGCCGGCCATCGTCTTCATGTTCGCGCTCTTTTTCTTCATCAGCGGCCAGATCGTCCCGCTGCTTGGCGTCGAGGCCTTCATTCGCGACGCGCGCGCAAACTCGCCAAACCTGATTTTCGCGATCGACGTTTTCCTGAGCAAACCCGAACTTCTCACCAATTTCGTCGCCGGGCTGATCGTGCTCGCGGTGTTCGAGGCGGCGTGGGTCGCCGAGATCATCCGCGCCGGGGTCGAGTCGATCCCCAAGGGCCAGTGGGAGGCGGCGCGGGCGCTGGGTCTGAGCCCGTGGGCCGTCATGCGCGACGTGATCCTGCCCCAGGCGGTGCAAAAAGTGCTCCCGCCGCTGGCCGGTCAATTCATCAACGTCATCAAGGATTCCTCGCTGGTGGCGCTGATCTCGATCCAGGAACTGACATTCGCGGCGTTCGAAATTTCCGTCTCGACGGGGCGCGTGTTCGAGGTGTGGATCAGCTGCGCGATGGTCTATTTTACCGTGTGTTTCGCGCTATCATCGGCGTTCCGCCGCCTGGAGCGGCTGCGGACGCGGACCCTGTGACGGAAACCCGAGGAGCGCCTTGATGGCGAATGGCGAAACCGCCCCAGTGGCCATCGAGTTGCGGGACGTCTCGAAATGGTTCGGCGACTTCCAGGCGTTGAAAAACGTCGGCCTGACGGTGCGCGTGGGCGAGCGTGTGGTCGTCTGCGGCCCCTCCGGGTCGGGCAAATCGACATTGATCCGCTGCATCAATCGTCTCGAGCGCCACGATGAGGGCACCATCATCGTCGACGGAATCGAATTGACCGACGAGGCGAAAAGCATCAGCGCCATCCGCAGCGAGGTCGGGATGGTGTTCCAGCAGTTCAATTTGTTTCCGCACCTGACCGTGCTTGAAAACCTCATGCTGGCGCCGATGCGGGCGCGCGGCATGAACAAGGCCGACGCGCGCAAATTGGCGATGCAGTATCTCGAGCGCGTCCACATTCCGGAGCAGGCGGCCAAGTACCCCAGCCAGCTTTCCGGCGGGCAGCAACAGCGGGTGGCGATCGCGCGGTCGCTGTGCACGCAGCCGAAGATCATGCTTTTCGACGAGCCGACCTCGGCGCTCGATCCGGAGATGATCAAGGAGGTGCTCGACACGATGGTGGAACTGGCGGAGGCCGGCATGACCATGATCGTCGTCACCCACGAAATGGGGTTCGCCAAGAAAGTGGCCGATCATATGTTCTTCATGGACGCCGGCGAGGTGGTCGAAGCGGCGCCGACGGCGGCGTTTTTCGCCAATCCCAGGAGCGAGCGGACGAAGCTTTTTCTCAGCCAGATACTGTCGCACTGACTGGACCTTGGCTCGCGGACGTTGGCAGCCGCGATGACTTCGCGGCGGACGCCCGCCGCCCGCG
>CAZIVY010000572.1:0-7188 GCA_964542505.1 uncultured Rhodospirillaceae bacterium | reverse complement strand
TCTACGCCTCGGTCCTCTTCGTCCTCGGAATGGCGGATCGACTGGAAGACTTGGCGGACGCCGCCAGCGACCGGATCGGGCTCGGCCTCGAAGAAGAGCGCCTGCCCCGGCGCATCCGCGCGGCGCGGCCGAAGCCGCCGGGCGCCAAACATGGAACGTGAGCTCCTCGTCTTCATGGACATGGTGGGAGAGACCGTTCCCGTGGGAAGGCTCTGGACGCGCACGCGCGGGGCCAGGGAAACGGCGTCCTTCGAATACGATCCGTCCTGGCTGGCGCGCCAGGATGCCTTCGGTCTCGATCCCGTCCTCCCTCCCGCGCGCGGGCAGTTCCACGCTGATCGTCCCTTGTTCAACGCCTTCACGGATCCGGCGCCGGACCGATGGGGACAGACCCTCTTGCGCCGCAACGAGCGTCGGCGGGCGCGCGCGGAAGGCCGCCAACCGAGAACGCTGCTGGCCGTCGACTTCCTGACCCTCGTCGACGACGAAACCCGGCTCGGCGCGCTTCGCTTCAAGGACGCGGGCGGCGGCGACTTCCTCACCTCTACGGCCAAGCGCGTGCCGCCGGTCGTCGATCTTCCCCGCCTGCTGTCAGCGACCAACCGCGTCATCGACGACAAGGAGACCGACGAGGACCTGCAACTGATCCTGGCCCCCGGCACGTCGCTCGGCGGCGCGCGCCCGAAAGCCTCGGTGCGCGACAAGGACGGTCACCTGCTGATCGCCAAGTTCCCGCGCAAGGACGACGAGTGGCCGGTGACGCGCTGGGAGGCGGCGGCCATGGCGTTGGCCGAGGCTGCCGGGGTGGAGGTTTCGCCATGGCGGCTACAGATCGTATTGAAAAAGCCGGTCCTCATGGCCCGGCGCTTCGACCGGCGGGAAGGCCGGCGCATTCCCTACATGTCGGCGCTCACCGCGCTCGATGCGTCCGACAATGAGCAACGCAGCTATCTCGAGATCGCCGAGTTCCTGCGCCGCGAGGGATCGCGGGTGAACGAGGATCTGCGCCAACTCTGGCGGAGGATCGTGTTCAACATGCTGGTTTCCAACACCGACGACCACCTGCGCAATCACGGCTTCCTTCGTGACGCCAAAGGCTGGCGGTTGGCGCCGGCCTACGATCTCAACCCCATGCCGGCCGATGTGAAGCCTCGCATTCATGCCCTCGCGATCGACGAAATCGACGGAACGGCGTCGCTCGAAACGGCCTTCGAAATTGTCCCGATGTTCGGCATGACCGAGAAGGATTCTCGCGCGATAGCGGCGGAGGTCGGAACGGCAGTCGCGGGCTGGCGCGATGCCGCGGCCCGCTTCGGCATCACCTCGGACAAGATCGAACGCATGGCCAGCGCCTTCGATCATGATGATCTCAAAGCTGCGACGTGAAACCGGAAGATCGGCAAGCCGGCTCAAGTAGCGGCCATCCCCAAACGGTCACCCCGATACGCGGTCGGTTTCAACGCCGATCGACAAAACGGGATGCTGGGTCGAGCCGCAGGAAGAACAAGAATAGCGCTATCCGAACACCCGCTGCTCGACCTGGGCCATGGCGCGCTGGTGATCGGGCGTCGGGAACAGGTGGCCGTAGCGCTCCATGGTCATCTGCACCGAGGAGTGGCCAGCGAAGGTCATTACTTCTTTAATACTGAATCCCTGTTCGATCCAGAGCGACACGGCGAAGTGACGCATATCGTGCCAGCGTAGATCGGCGCCCACGGTCTTGCACAGCGGCTTGAAGTGCCGGCGCACGGTGTTCGCGTGGTCGGCGACCGAGCCGTCGCTCGCGGGGAACACCAGATCGAGATCGCCCTTCGGGCAGGCCAGTTTCCATTCCTTGAGCGTGTTCAGGACCAGGGGCCCGGCTGGCACCGAACGATGGCCCGCTGCCGATTTTGGCTCGCCTATGGCGCAATAGAAGTCAGCGCGCTGACGGACATGGATGAAGCCCTTTTTGTCGTCGACGTCGACCCAACGCAGACCACGCGCCTCGGAGGCCCGGAGCCCGCACAGCGCGCTGACGATCAGGAGCGTCCGCAGCCGGCCGCTCGACCCCTCGATCAGGGTTTTCACCGCCTCCTTCGACGGCGCCTCCACCTTGTAGTCGATCCGGCTCGCCCGCAGCACGCGGACGCCCTGTGCGGCGTTGAGGTGAACCTGGCCGTTGTCCATGGCGTGGTTGAGCACCAGCTTGAGCACGCTCAGCACCTTGCGCGTCATGGCCTCGGACCGGTCCGATTCGAGCAACCGGTCGCGGAAATCATTGACCGCCTTCCGGGTCAGCCGTGAAAGCTTCATCTCCGCAATGTCCGTTTTCGGGTCCTTGAGGTGAAGCCGCACCTTGTCCTCGTAGTCCCGGCAGGTGGCCCGCTCCATGCGCCGCCCGTTGTCGCGCCGGAGACGGCATTGGGCGAGCCAAGCGTCAGCCGCCTCGCCCACCGTGATAGATTCGGAGTCGTGGACGTAGGTGCCGGCGGCCACCTGGGGCCGGACTTTCACCAAATAGGCATCCGCGTCCTTCCGCCGCTCGAACAGTTTCGCCCGGCGCTTGCCGCCGGCGTCGAAAAAGTTCACCTGCCAGCGGTTCAGCCCCGAGGGAAGCGTGCGTTTGCGGATGGTCGCCATCCCGTCGTCCTCTTCCGCCGTTTGACGTAGCGCTTGTGAATGTTTGGTGATAGTGATATAAACCATATCAAACGCGCTTGCAACGGATCGTATCATGCGTCAGATTGTTGCCCATGCAAGGACCTATTCGCCGTGACCGGCCCCGCCCGGCAGCCGCCCGAAACGGCGGCCACGCCCTTGCATGGCGATGCGGCGATCGTGGCGGCCTCGGGGCTGGCCCTGCCCAGTCTGCGGGTATTGCAGTCGGCCGGGGCGGTTCGGGCCGAGAAGCACCCCAAGGAGCATGGCGGCTTCCGCCGCATGTGGCCGGAGACGGACGTGCTCAAGGCGGCCATCGGCGCGGCGCTGGGCGAGCACTTCTCCTGGAACATCCGCGTGGTCGCCGCCGCCTTGGCCAGAGGCAGCAACACGAGATTGTGGGATGCGGCCGTCCTCATGTCCCTGGCGGTTGCCGAGAAGAGCGAGCCAATGCTGCCGGAGCACCGACTCATCGCCGCCGAGCGGCTCGACCTGTTTGCCGATCTGATCGATCGCAGATTCCTGTTCCTCCGGGTACCGCCCGAGCTGGTGCCGTTGGCTGGCTATCCGGTTCCCGACATCCTCCTGGGGATGGTCGCAAAGGACGACTTTCAGCCCATGTCGTCGGCCGTGCTCTCGGCCAAGGGGCGGGCGATGGCGCGTGAGAAGTTCGGCGAGGAGAAGTCGGCCCGGATTGTCCGCGCCCACAAATTGGCCATGGCCACCCACGGCAATTTCCTCAGCCAAGCCACCATCAACATCGGCATGCAGGTCCGGGCCGCCTGGCGCCGCCTGCACGGGCTTGAGGCCCACTTCGTCCAGGACATCATTCAACCCCGATAGGGAGGCAAGGATCAATGAGCCAGCACCCCCAATCCGTCCAGAAAGCAAGCCCGCCGGCGGTCGCCATCGAGCCCGCCAACCGCGGTACGCCGCCGAC
The DNA here is from genome assembly GCA_964542505.1 of uncultured Rhodospirillaceae bacterium. GTDB lineage: Bacteria > Pseudomonadota > Alphaproteobacteria > Ferrovibrionales > Ferrovibrionaceae > CAZIVY01. Next base: position 3,608 of record CAZIVY010000572.1, on the reverse strand, counting down.
CATCGGCGACGATCTGCTGCGCGGCGCGGGCGAGATCGCCCAGTTCGTCTTCGGATCGACCGCGCACAGGCGGAAAGTCTACTACCTGACCGGTGATGCCAGGGTCCGTTTACCGCACTTCAAGATCGGCTCGGTCCTCTGCGCCCGCAAGAGCACGCTCATACGCTGGATCGAGGAACGCGAGGGGGGGCGATGACGCCCAAGACTTTCTCCGTCAGCTTGCATGTGAACTGGGGCCAGCACATCAAGGACGCGCGGGACTGCCTCCAGAGCCTCGCCTGCTCGCTGCCGCGCGATAGCCGCGCCTCGAGGCAGGCGCGCCGGGCCTTCCATGCCGTCGAAGAACTGCGCCGCTCGCTCGACAATATTGTCCGCGACGACGTGCCACGCGCACGCGATCCGCGCAATCTCGCGGTGACGGTTTACTACGGGATTACCCGGCTCGAATCCCGGTTGGTCGACCCCGCTGCCTTCGCGGTGGACGACTTTGCCGGCTATCGAGAGACGCGCTAAGGCGAGATGCGGCAATGGACTCCGCTCGCGGCGAGGCGCTGACCGAACTGCGTCTTGCGCTTTGGCGCAACGGCTATCGGCCGGTGCCGGTAGCGGGAGCGCACCTAGCCATCAAGTCGGCCGGTAAGCGCCCGCTGATGAAGGGATGGGAGAGCGTCTGCGCCGCTGCCGATGAGGACGAGATCGGGCGGTGGACGCGGGCGCAGCGCAATTGCACCAACACCGGGCTGCTGTGCGGCGAGATCGTCGGCGTCGACATCGACGTGCCGGTAGAGGCGCTCGCCGCCGAGGTCGAAACGCTCGCCCGCGAGATGCTGGGCGCGACCCCACTCAAGCGCATCGGCCGCGCGCCCAAGCTGATGCTGGTCTTCCGCGCGGAGGCGCCATTCGACAAGGCGCAGACGCCAGAGTTGCTCTTGCGCGATGACACGGTAGTGCGTGTGGAAGCGCTGGCGACCGGCCAGCAATTCGTCGGCTTTGGCATCCATCCCGACACCAAGGCCGAATACCGCTGGCCCGATCGCTCGCCGCTCGAAGTTCCGGCTTCCGACCTGCCCGTGGTGGCTGCTGGGCAATGCGCCGCCTTCGTCCTGCGCGCGGAAGCCTTGCTGCGGCAGGCCGGCGGCGAGAGCCGCGCCGACCGCAGGGAGATCGAGCGCAAAGGCCGCAGGGCCGCCGGGCTCAACATCCGCGAGAAGCCCTCGCGCGAGATGGTCACCGAGGCGCTGGCCCACGTCGCCAACGACGATCTGCCCTACGACGAATGGATTCGCGTCGGCTTCGCGCTCCATCATGGCCTGGGCGATGCCGGGCGGGAACTGTGGGAAGGTTGGTCGGCGCAATCGGCAAAGAACGATCCCACCGCCACCGCCGCCAAGTGGCCGAGCTTCGCCCAGGGCCGCGGCATCACCGTCGGCACGCTGTTCTGGCTCGCTCAGCGGAACGGCTGGCAACGCGCCCGGCCGCAACGCGAGCGCCAGCCGCGCCAGAATCCCTACCAAGGCATCGACCGCGGCTGGGCAGCCAATACCCGACCCGCCATCAAGGTCGTCGCCGGCGACTTGCCGCGCGTGGTCGACCAGGGCGAAGGCGCGCTGATCCACGCCGATCTCGGCTTCTACCAGCGCGGCAGCCTGGTCGTCCGTCCCGCTCTCACGCCGGTCGCCATCGCCGACGGCCGCAAGACACTCGCCCATCGCCTCGTCCACGTGCGCGCCCACCATGTCGCCGAGGCCATGACCCGCGCCGCGAGTTGGGAGAAGTTCGACGGCCGGCTTCAGGAATGGGTTGCCATGGACTGCACGCTCCGCATCGCCGAGACCTATCTCGCGCGCGACGGGCTATGGCGTCTGCCGGTGCTGAGCGGGTTGATCGATTGCCCGACGCTCAGGCCCGACGGCTCGATCCTCGATGCGCCCGGTTACGACGCCACGACCGGACTCTTGTTCGACCCGCAAGGCGAGACCTTCCCGCGCATCACTCCCGATCCGGACAAGAACGAGGCAACGGTGGCGTTGCGCTATCTCCGCGACCTGATCGCCACCTTCCCTTTCGTCTCCGACGCCGACCGCGCGGTGGCGCTGTCCGCCATCCTCACCGCCGTCATCCGCCGCTCGCTCCCGACCGCGCCGCTGCACGGCTTCAACGCCCCGACGGCGGGCTCCGGCAAGTCCATGCTGGTCGACATCGCCAGCATGATCGCCGCCGGCCGGCCCGCCGCCGTCATCGCCCAGGGCAAGACCGAGGAGGAGATGGAGAAGCGGCTTGGCGCGGCGCTGATCGCCGGCGATCCGCTCATCTCCATCGACAACTGCGAGAGCCCGCTCGGCGGCGAGCTGCTCTGCCAGGCGCTCACCCAGCCGACCCTCAAGGTCCGGGTGCTCGGCAAATCGCTCAACGCCGAGGTACCGAGCAACGCCGCCATGTACGCGACCGGCAACAACCTGACGCTGACCGGCGACATGACCCGGCGGGCGCTACGCTGCTCCCTCGATCCGGGTGTCGAGCGACCTGAGATGCGCGCATTCGATCGCGATCCCCTGGCCGCGGTAGAGGCCGATCGCGGCAACTACGTCGCCGCCGCCCTCACCGTGCTGCGCGCCTTCCACGTCGCGGGCCGGCCGCGGCAAACCTCGCCGCTCGGCTCCTTCGTCCAATGGTCGCGCTGGGTGCGCGACACGCTGATCTGGCTGGGCGAGGCCGACCCTTGCGCCACCATGGACGAGGTGCGCGGCGCCGATCCCAAGCTCGACGCCCTTACCATGGTGATCGAGCAATGGCATGCCGTGCTCGGCGAGCGGCGCGTCTCGGCCAAGGAGGTGATCGATTCCGCCGTCGAGCAGCGTTCGGACGGCCCGTTCGGGCGGTCCGCGTTCGTCCATCCCGACTTTCGCGAGGCCCTCCTGGTCGTCGCCGGCGACGGCGGCGCGGTCAGCGGCCGGCGTCTCGGCAGGTGGCTCGCCGCCAACCAGAACCGCATCGTCGGCGGCATGAAAATCGTCACCGACGGCGTGCTCACCGGCATCCAGCGCTGGCGGCTCATGCAGGTCGCCGCAGTTCAGCGGCTCGTGGCGTGACAACGGTTTCGGGGCTTGCCCGAGCGTTGCCGCTCGCTCCCGCCGGGTCACATCCGTTCCGGTGGGTTTGGTGGGTTTAGTGGGTTTGCGGCGGTCGTTTCTTTGTATTTGCCAGCGAGTGTCGGAGAGGAAGAAGAAGCCCATGGAGGGCTACCGGCGTCACAGGTGTCTACGCCATCGATGCTTATCCGACAGATCCGGGAACCGACTGGGACAAACCCACTAATCCCACTAAACACACCAAACCCACCACGAGGGCGGCGTCGTCGGGTCCTTCCTGGGCCTAAACGTATGCGGGGGGCGCCAGCGCGGCACGTCGCTACACGCAGCCGAAAATTTTGGGAAGCCACCCCGCCGGAAGCCACCCGGATAACGGCGGAAAGAGCCAATAATTCAGTTGGTTAGCAGGTGGCTTCCAGGTGGCTTCCGCCTGGATTTCGGGATCCAGTTGGAAGCCACCCGTCACCGCAACCCATTGATTAGGCGTCATTTTTCAGGTGGCTTCCGTAATCCAGCCGT
>CAZIVY010000571.1:0-2181 GCA_964542505.1 uncultured Rhodospirillaceae bacterium | reverse complement strand
GGCGAGCCGAGCTTCAACGCCTGCCGCGAAACCTGCCGCGAGCTGGTTTATCATCACAACCTTGTCCTCGCCGAGCCCGCGCACGCGGACAACGCGCGGCGGGTGAAACTCGCCGCCATGGTGGCGATGCATCTTTTTCTTTTCGTCAGCGGCAAGATGCAGCAGGCGGGCCTGGGCGAGTTCTGCTGCTCGTCGCGGCCCTTGCGCGCCGGGGGCGAGGAAGGGACAATTGCCCCTTCGCATGCGCCGGCGCCGGCGCAAGCATGACCAAGGGGGCGGGACGAAATGGCTGTGGTGCGGGGCTGCCAGTTACCGGACGATCTGCTCTACGACGTGGACAATAACATGTGGTACCGCGAGCAGGCGGACGGCACGGTGATGGTGGGCATGACGGCGGTGGCGGTGGCGATGGCCGGCCAGTTGGTCGCCTTCACGCCGAAAAGAGCCGGCCGCAAGGTGGAGGCGGGCAAGTCCTGCGCCACCCTCGAATCGGGAAAATGGGTCGGCCCGGCCAAGGCGGCATTCAACGGCGAGGTCGCGACCGTGAACGAAGACCTGGTGGCGACCCCCAAGACCGCCAATTCCGATCCCTACGGCCAGGGCTGGATGGTGACCGTGAAGCCCGAAAATTGGGCGGCGGCGAAGGTGACGTTGACGCCCGGAAGCGTGGTCGCCGCCAAGTACGAAGCCAAGATGCAGGCCGACGGCTTTGCCGGCTGCGGCTGAAGCGGGCTTTCGGCGTCGAAGGCGAGACAGCGCGGACGAATCCGCAAGGGAGAGAAGCGTTATAGCCGAGAACGCGAAAAGCCTGTCGATGATCGTCACCAAGGGGACGCTGGATTGGGCCTACCCGCCCTTCATCCTCGCCACCACGGCGGCGGGCCTGGACATGAAGGTGAGCATGTTCTTCACCTTCTACGGGCCCGGCCTGCTGAAGAAAAAGCTCGACCTCAAGATCACCACGCTGGGCAACGCGGCGATGGAAATGCCGATGATGGGCATGCACATAGCCATGCCCAACCTCATCGGCGCGCTTCCGGGCATGGACGCCATGGCGACGACGATGATGAAGAACCTGATCAAGAAAAAGGGCGTCGCCTCGATCGAGGAATTGCGCGGCATGGCGATCGAATCCGGGGTCAAGATGGTGGGCTGCCAGATGACCATGGACCTGTTCGAGTTAAACCGCGACGACATGCTGCCTGGGCTGGACTATGTGGGGGCCGCGAGCTATCTCGAAGAGGCCAGCAACAGCACCATGAACCTGTTCATTTGAATTCGAACGAGTGACGCGAAAGGCGGGCGACAATGACGGCGACGACGATGACCGAGACCGTGCTGGACGCCAAGGGGTTGAACTGCCCGCTGCCGATCCTGCGCGCCAAGAAGGCGATGAAGGACGTGCCAGCGGGCGGCGTGCTCAAGGTGCTGGCCACCGACCCCGGGGCGGTGAAGGACTTCGAGGCGTTTTGCCGCGCCACCGGCAACCAGTTGTTGAGTTCGAAGCAAGACGGCGCTGTCTACATCTTCGATATCCGCAAGACCGCCTGAGCGGCGGCGGCGCGGCGCGGCCGGGATCGCGTTCGACATTCCGGCCATGGCCGCGGTCATGCAGCGCCCGCTGTTTCCCCCGCCCTTCGACGCGCGCCGCGTCACGGCCGCCGAGGGGGCCTTCACTGCCGCTTGCGCCGAAGCGCGCGGCCCAGCCGGCGACGGCGCGCTTTTTTGGCGCCAGCGCGACGACCGCCTCGATTGCGCCGTGGTCACCGAACCCGAAGGGACGGACGCCCACGCGCTGACGCTGGCGCTGGTGGCCTTGGTGGCCTTGTGCGACGCGCTCGGCGTGCTGGTGGAGCCGACGGTGCCGGTGACCTTCGCCTGGCCGGATCGCCTGCTGGTGGATGGCGCGATGGCCGGCGGCGTGCGCATGCGCCGCATCGAGGGGACGGCGAAATTCGTGTTGGGCGTCGAGGTCGCCATTCGCGCCGCGCCCGGCGAGCGCGACCCCGGCCGCCGTCCCGGCCGCACCACGCTGCACGACGAAGGCTGCGGCGACGTCGTCATGCTCGATCTGTTGGAAGCGTTCGGGCGCCATTTCCTGTCCTGGACTCACCGCTGGCTGAACGATGGTTTCGCGCCGGTGCGCGCGTCCTGGCAGGCCCGCGCCTACCGCGTGGGCGA
>CAZIVY010000570.1:0-4253 GCA_964542505.1 uncultured Rhodospirillaceae bacterium | reverse complement strand
GCCCAGTCTTTCTACGTCGGCGTCTTCATTGTCAGCGGCCTGCTCATGGCCCTGCAGATCCTGCAGGCGCGGATTTTTTCCGTCACCACCTGGTACCATCTCTCGTTCTTGATCATCGGCGTGGCCATGTTCGGGCTCACGCTCGGCGCCCTCCACGTGCACCGCGGCGACGCGGCGGAGCAACGCGCCACGTACGGCGAGCAAATGGCGCGGTTCTCCTATCTCTTCGCGCTTTTTGTCTTCATCGCCTTGGTGGCGCAGATGGTCATGCCAATCGTGTCAAGTACCGTCGATGGCACGCTGGTGACGTTGCCGCTGATGTCGCTCTTCGTCATTCCGCCCTATTTTTGCGCCGGCGTGGTGCTGAGCCTGGCCATGACGCGCACGCCTTTCCCCACCGGGCGCACCTATGGGGTTGACTTGCTGGGCGCCGCCGCCGGGTGCTTGCTCGCGCTGAGCCTGGTCGAGACAACCGACGCGCCATCCGCCGTTCTCATGCTGTCCTTGGCGGCGCTGCTGGCCGCGCGCTGCTTCGCGGCGGGCGACGGCTTTCAAACCGCCGCCGCGGCCGCGCTGGTTTGCATCGCGCTGGCGTTCAACCTGCTACCCACGCGGCCGACCATTTACCCGCTATGGATAAAAAGCCAATTCGTCACGCAAGATACGCTGACTTACGACCGCTGGAATTCCATTTCCCGCGTCACCGTCAGCGACGAAGTAAAAGACGCGCCGCCATTTCTTTGGGGGGCTTCGCCGCGCCTGCCGAAGGATATCAAGACGTCCTACCTGATGCTGAATATCGATGGCGACGCCGGCACGCCGCTGAACCGCTTCGGCGGCGATTGCCGGATCGGCCTCGATTTCCTCGACTACGATGTGACAACCATCGCCTATGCCTTGCCCGGCCTGAAAAAGTCGGCCGTCATTGGCGTCGGCGGCGGCCGCGACGTCTTGAGCGCGTGCCATGCCGGAATTCCGAGCATCACGGCCCTCGACGTCAATGCCATCCAGATATCGCTCCTTTCCCACATCGAGCCGTTCAAGAGTTACGTCAACATCTCCCAATTGCCGGGCCTGCGCCTTATCCACAGCGAGGCGCGCAGTTGGTTCGGCCACAATCCCGACAGGTTCGACCTTATCCAGATGAGCCTGGTCGATACCTGGGCCGCCACTGGGGCCGGCGCCTTCGCGCTTTCCGAAAACGGGCTCTATACGGTCGAGGCCTGGAAGACCTTCCTCAACCGCCTCGACCCTGGCGGGGTGCTGACCGTCAGCCGCTGGTACATCCGGGATGCCCATAGCGAGGTGGGGCGGGTCATTTCGTTGGCCGTGGCGGCGCTGATCGAGACGGGCGCCAAGCAACCCGACCGCCATGTCTTCATGGCGACGTCGGGGAGGATCGCCACGCTTGTCCTGGCCCGCGATCCCTTGAGCGAGCAGCAACTCGGCGCGCTGGAACAGCGGGCGAAAGCCATGGCGTTCGATGTCCTGATTTCGCCGCGTCAGCCGCTCGCCGAGGGCATGGGCTTGGCGGCTACGTTGACGGCAAGCAGCCGTGACGAGCTCGAGCGGCTGGCGCAAGGCAGCATGTTCGACATCAGCCCCCCCACGGACCAGCGTCCCTTCTTCTTCAATCAGGTGCGGGTGACCAGCCCCGGCCACGTCATCGGCCTGATCGCGGAGGACAGCCCCAGCGCCATGCTGGGTCACGCGCGCGCCATCCTCAACCTTTACGTCATCATCGTCTTTTCGTTGCTGATGGTCGTGCTGGCCATAGTTCTTCCCTTGCGCCGGGAGCTGCGGTCGCAAAATACCGCGTTCGTGGCCGGCGGCACGGCGTGGTTCCTGCTGATCGGCCTCGGCTTCATGCTGCTGGAGATATCGCTGTTGCAGCGCATGAGCATTTACCTGGGCCATCCGGCCTATGGATTGAGCATCGTGCTGTTCGGAATCGTTCTCTCCACCGGCCTTGGCAGCCTGATCAGCGATCGCTGGCCGCTGGCGACGACCCGCGCCCGCCTGACATGGATCGCCTGCACATCCGCCATGGCGGTCGCCGAGATTTTCGCCCTGGACGGGGTGACGCGAATTTTCGCCGACGTTTCGCTTCCCGCCCGGGCGGCGCTCTGCACGGCCTTGATCGTGCCGCTGGGCTGCCTGTTGGGGTTTGGTTTTCCCACCGGCATGGCGCTGGTGCGCGCTATAAACACGCGTCCGACCGCGTGGTTCTGGGGGATCAACGGCGCGGCCGGCGTGATGGGTAGCGTCATGGCGGTGGCGATGAACATCGCCGAGGGTTTCAGCTTCACCATGCTCATGGGCGCGCTGTGCTATGCGCTGCTGGCGATTCCAACCTGGACAGCGGGGTCGCCGAGTGTTGCGCCGGATGCCCGGCTGGTGTAGAGGGATTCCGCCGCGCGCGGGTTCGAACCCGCGGTTCCCGGTTGCCGAGAGGCGCCATGAAAGCCCGCATCTACCAACCAACCAGGACCGCCACGCAGTCGGGGATGGCGCGCACCAAGGAGTGGCGCCTCGAATTCGACCCGGCGGCGGCGCGTTACGTGGAACCGCTCATGGGCTGGACTGGCAGCCGCGACACCATGGGCCAGGTATCGATGAACTTCCCGGACAAGGATTCGGCGGTGGCGTTCGCGGTCAAGCATCGCTTGGCCCATGAGGTGGAGGAGACGCCGCCCAAGCGCCCGCAGCGCAAATCCTATGCCGATAATTTCGCCTACCGCCGCGAGTCCTAGCAAGGGAATCGCGACACCGTTGCCGAACGCCCGGCGCTGGCTCGCCGCGTTGGCGGTGGCGGTATTTGCCTTGGCGCCGCTGGCGCCCATGGCGGCGGGCGGGTTCTGGCCCTTCAGCCACGAGGAACTGCGGTACTTCCCCCTCTTCGACGGCTTCCGCGATGCGATAGCGCACGGAATCGCCTACCCGCGCTGGCTACCGGATTTTTTCGCCGGCTACGGCTATCCGGTGTTCGCATTCTACCAACCGGGACTATTCTATTTCCTCTTGCCCTTCGGTTTGCTCACCGACAATCCGCTGCTGCATTTTCAGCTCGGTCTCTATGTGCTGGCGGCGCTTGGCGGGAGCGGCCTCTACGCCCTGTGCCGGCTGTACACCGACCGCCGGGCGGCGTTGTTCGCCACCGCCCTCTTTCTTCTCACCCCCTATCTCTACGTCGAACTCTATGTGCGCGGGGATTTGAGCGAGACGGCGGCGATGCTGCTGTCGCCGTGGCCGCTCTATTTTCTCGCCCGTCTGCGGGGATGCTGGGACGAATCCGGCCAGGGCAGCGTGGCCGCGACGCTCGGCCTGGCGTTGAGCGTCGCGGTATTGCTCTATTTCCATCCGACGGTGGGGCCGCTATTCCTGCCGGCGCTGTGCTTGATCGCGGCGATCCTGGTGGCGCGGACCGCGCCCGCGGCGCGTTGGCGATTCGCCGGGCAGGTCGCCGGCGCCTTGGTCATCGCACTGGCGCTCAGCGCGCCCTATTGGTTCACGGTCTTGAGCCTGCGCGGCGCGGTCCAGCTTTCCGCCGCCATCGAAGGGGAATTCGTCGCCGCCAACCACGTCGTCCATCCGCGGGAGCTTTTCGTGCGCGACTGGGGACCCGGCTATTCGCTGCCGCGGACCGAGGGCAGCATGTCGGTTCAACTGGGGTTCGCGCATTTTCTGCTCGCCCTCGCCGGGCTGATTCTGTCGCGGCGCCAGCCGCTGGTACTCGCCGCCGGCGCAGCTTACGCGCTGATGATCGCCGCCATGATGCCCTGGTCGGCGCCGCTTTGGCGCCTGCCGGTGCTGGAGTTGATGCAGTTTCCCTGGCGGCTTCTCGCCTACACGGCCACCCTGCAGGCGGTTTGCGCCGCTGGCGTCGGGGTCGCGTTCGCCGATCTGCGCCGGGGCGGAAGCGTGCTGGCGGTCCTTTTGATCGGCGGGGTGGCGCTATGGCAGGAGCCGCAGTTCAGCGCCAAGCCGCTGGCGCGAACGCTGTCCTGGGCCGAAGTGCGCCGTCAAGCGGGCGACAATCCGGGCGCGGAGTCAGGCCTCTTTGGCAATCCCTTTACGCCGAGGGCCGCCTCCGCCCGCCTGCTGGCCACGCCGCGCCAGGGAAGCAATTTTATCGCCGTGGAAGGGGGAGGCGAGGCCGTGCCGGCAGCCGGCAGCACGCGCTACCGCTTGCAATACATCGTGCGAGCGCGCGGGCGCGTGGCCGCCGTCATTCAGCAAATCCATTTGCCCGG
>CAZIVY010000569.1:0-26866 GCA_964542505.1 uncultured Rhodospirillaceae bacterium | reverse complement strand
CATCGAGCGTCGGCTTGCCGAGGCGAAGCGTGGCGGAAAGACCATCGCTCACGCGGCGGTCGCGGCCCGGATCGATTCCGCCGAAACCGGCCGCAAACGCCGCAAGCCCAATGCCCGGCGCTCTTGATCGGAAATGCGGATTACTTGGCTGCGGTCGTCGCTCTCCGACCTCGACGCGATCGAATTGTACGTCGAACGGGATAATCCGGCCGCCGCCCGCGCGGTCAAGCGGCGCGTCGTCGAAGCCGTCGCCCACCTCGGGCGGCAGCCCGATCTTGGCCGGGTCGGCAGAATTGCGGGCACGCGCGAATTGGTCGTGTCGGGAACGCCCTACATCGTCGCCTACACGGTTTTGGTCGCCGAGATAGTCGTGCTCGCCGTCATTCACGGCGCGCGGAAATGGCCCCAGTCCCTCTGACCCAGGGTCTTGACCCTCGCCATGCGCCCCTTACAACTGGCTGGGAAGCACGCGGTCGGGGGGCGTGTGGCCGTCGGCGAAGGTCTTGATGTTGATCAGCACCTTTTCACCCATGTCGATGCGGCCCTCGATGGTGGCCGAGGCCATGTGCGGCAGCAGCACGGCGTTGGGCAGTTCCAGGAGCTTCGGGTTCACCGCCGGCTCGTGCTCGAAGACATCGAGGCCGACGCCCGCCAGCTCCCCCTTGCGAAGCTTACGCGTCAGCGCGTTCTCGTCGATGATTTCGCCGCGCGCGGTGTTGACGATATAGGCGTGGCGCGGAAGCAGCTCGAGCCGGCGCGCCGACAACAGGTGATAGGTCGCCGGCGTGTGCGGGCAATTGACCGACACGATGTCCATGCGCGCCAGCATCTGATCGAGGCTTTCCCAGTAGGTGGCCTCCAGTTCGTTCTCCACCTCCTCCGCCACCCGCCGGCGGTTGTGGTAGTGGATCGAAAGGCCGAACGCCCGCGCCCGCCGCGCCACCGCGCAGCCGATGCGCCCCATGCCGACGATGCCGAGGCGCTTGCCCCAGATGCGGTGGCCCAGCATCCAGGTGGGCGACCAGCCTTGCCATTTTCCGTCCTGCAGCACGCGCGCGCCCTCGATCACGCGGCGCGGCACGGCGAGGATCAGCGCCATGGTCATGTCGGCCGTATCCTCGGTCAACACGCCGGGGGTGTTGGTCACCGTGATGCCGCGGCTCCGCGCCCCGGCGAGGTCGATATGGTCGACGCCGTTACCGAAATTGGCGATCAGGCGCATGTTCGGGTTGGCGTTGGCCATCACCGCCGCGTCGATGCGGTCGGTGACGGTGGGAACCAGCACGTCGCAGGCGCGCACCGCGTCGATCAGGTCGGACTGCGCCATCGCCCGGTCGGAGACGTTCAGGCGCGTGTCGAACAGTTCCATCATGCGCGTTTCGATCGCTTCCGGCAGCTTCCGGGTAACGATGACGAGCGGTCGTTTCTTGTGCGTCATGGAGCGAACGCCCCCAAGATTTCGAGCGCCGGCCGTCCTGCGCGCGCGGCCGGCTCTCTCTAGCAGATAGCCCGCCGATAGCCTAGTGTTACGACTCTGACGCTTCGTCCCCCAGCCGTCAGAGTCGTAACACCAGCGAAACCAATGCGTTGTGTTGTGGTTCCAATGCGATGATCGGAGATCAAGCGTTGGAACCACAACACTAGAGGCGCCGATGCGCGCCTTGACCAAGGCGCGAATTGAGCCTAATTGACCGCCAATCCTGGGTCGAAAAGCGTGAGGTGTCGGCGCGTGTGGCGGCAGGCGGCATCGATTTTGGCCATCGTGCTGGTGGCGCTCGGCGGAATGTTTCTGGCCGCAGACGCGGCGAAACCGCCCCCTGCCACGGAAGCGGCAAAACAAACTGGCGCCGGTCCCGCCGCGACGCCCACCCGGGCTCCGCCCGAATCCCCAAGGGAAACGACCCCAAGGGAAACGACCAAGGAGCGCGGCAGCGACAGCGGCATGATGCTGCCGCGTTTTGCATCCCTCGCCTCCGACAAGATCAACGTCCGCGCCGGACCTGGTCTGCGCTACCCGGTGTCGTGGACCTATGTGCGCCGCGGCGTGCCGGTGGAAGTGGTGGCCGAGTTCGACTATTGGCGCAAGGTGCGCGACGCCGATGGCAGCGAAGGCTGGATCCATCGCGGCATGCTTTCGCCCCGCCGCGTGGGGATCGTCAAGGGCGGCGTGCGCGACATTCGCGCCCAAGCCGATGAAACCGCCCCGGTGGTGGCGCAGGCCGAGGCTGGCGTGCGCGTCCGCCTGGTGAACTGCCGTGCGTTGTGGTGCGAAATCGAACTTCAGAGCCGGCGCGGCTTCTTGCCGCGCGCCGATTTGTGGGGCGTCTACGCCGACGAAACCATCGAGTAGCGTTCCCGCCGCCCGACTCAGGTGGCGAAATCGGCGGCCAGCACCCGGCGCGTGGCCAGTGGCAGGCCGGCCATGTGCCCGTAGCGCGGGTGCGCGAACGCCAGCACCGCGGGTTGGCTTTCATCCTTGAACGCGGCGATGGCGGGGGGGGTGAAGGGGAAGTGCAAGAAGTGCACCGCCGAGGTCTTGCCCGTCTCATCGGTTCGCTCGACATCCGCTTCCGGCCGCGCGGGGACGGCGATGGCGCCAACGCGCAGCGCCACCATGTTCTCGATCCCGCCGAGTTCGGCCAGCACTTCCGCCCGGCGCGCCGGATTCTCGATTTCGAACATCAGGGTCGCCACCAGCTCGCGGCCATTGGGGACCAGCGGGTTGTAGGCGCCGAGCTCGTCCGCGATCTGCGCCTCGCCGCCGCCTTCGATGCGCAGCATTTCGTGCACCTGCCACCAGATGGTGTCGTAATTCTCGAAATAGAACGTGGCGTGGGGGCCGACGGCGACCCTGCGTTCCCGCTTGACCGCCAGCACCCGCGCGCGGCGTTCCGCTCGCTCGCGGGCGAAGGCGTCCGCGCCGAGGACATCGGACCGCTCAATCGCGCGTTTCATCGCTGCCGCCGGCATGATCGAACCCTTTCCATTTCACCTCAGCTCCTATCCCCCGTCAGCCCATAGGCCTTCGCCAAGAGCTCCACCGGATGCCCGACGTCGCGGCGCGGCGCGTCGCCGCCGAGCTTCTCCATCGCCTGCGCCAGATGCAGGCCCGCCAGCGGGCACTCCGACACCACATGCGCCTTGCCCTGTTCGCGCGCCGCGCGCGCGGCCGGCCGCCCGATCTTGAGCGCCACGGGAAAGTTCTCGGTCCGCACGCCCCAGGCGCCGCCATGACCCGAGCACCGTTCCACCACCGCCACCTCGGTGGAGGGCAGCAACTGCATCAGTTCCGCCCCTTTCGGTCCCACGTTCTGCGCCCGCGCGTGACAGGACAGATGCACCGTAACCCCGCCCTCGACCGGCTTCAGGCCAGGGCTAAGACCTTCCTTCCTGGCGATGCCGACGATGTACTCGCTGATGTCCCACGTGGCCTTGGCCAATCGGCGCACGTCCTCGTCTTCGGGCAATAGCAGCGGCCATTCCGATTTCAGCATCAGCGCGCAAGAGGGCGCCAGCGCGACGACGGCCATGTCCCGATCGATATAGGGCTTCAGCGCCGCCGCCGTCGCCTTTGCCTTGGCGGCGACCCGCGCCACGTCGCCTTGTTCCAGTTGCGGCATGCCGCAGCAGCCGGGATAGGCGACCTCGGTGGCGACGCCGTTATGGGCCAGCACCCGGCGCGCGGCGACGCCGATGCCCGGATTGTTGAAGTTGACCGAACACGTGGCGTAGAGCACCGCCCGGCGCCCGAAGGCCGGGGCGTCGCGATTGACCGCCGGCGTCTCCCTGCGCGCTTCCGCCACAAAGGTTCGCGCGGCGAATGCCGGCAACGCCGCCTCGCGGTGCACGCCCGCCACGCGCTCGAGCAGCGGCCGCGTCAGCCGGTTGCCGGTCGCCGACGCCCAGTTGGCGAGCGGCGCGATGCGCGCCGCCACCGCCCCGTTGCGGTCGGTTTCCGCCAATTGGCGTTCGGCGAAAGAGCGCTCGTTCCGCCGCCATTCGGCGGCCCGGTAGCGCAGCATCAAATGCGGGAAATCGATATTGAAGTGATGCGGCGGCACATAGGGGCACTTGGTCATGTAGCACATGTCGCACAGCGTGCAGGCGTCCACGACCGGCTTGAAGTCGCTGCTCTTGACGCCTTCCACCTCGCTTTCCGCGGCGGCGTCGATCAGGTCGAAGAGCCGCGGAAAGCTGTCGCACAAATTGAAGCAGCGCCGGCAGCCGTGACAGACGTCGAACACCCGGCGCATTTCCGCGTCGATCTTGTCGGCGTCGTAGAATTCCTCGTCGCGCCACGCCAAAGGGTGGCGCGTCGGGGCATCAAGGCTACCCTCGCGCATGATTCCTCGCTACCGAAACGCGGTGCTGCCGAAGCGCGGTCAGCCCACAAGGCCCTCGGCCGTTACTTTCCCAGGGTATCGAGAGCTTTCTTGAAGCGGCCGGCATGGCTTTTCTCGGCTTTCGCCAAGGTCTCGAACCAGTCGGCGATTTCCTCGAATCCCTCGTCGCGCGCGGTCTTGGCCATGCCGGGATACATGTCGGTGTATTCGTGAGTCTCGCCGGCAATGGCGGCCTTCAGATTGTCGGCGGTGCCGCCGATGGGTTTGCCGGTGGCCGGATCGCCAACCTCGGCCAGATATTCCAGATGGCCATGGGCATGACCGGTCTCGCCCTCGGCGGTGGAGCGAAACACCGCCGCCACGTCGTTATAGCCTTCGACGTCCGCTTTCTGCGCGAAATAGAGGTAGCGCCGATTGGCCTGACTTTCGCCAGAGAAAGCGTCCATCAAATTGCCGTGGGTCTTCGATTTTGCCAGCTTCGCCATGTCATTGTTCTCCGTCGTCCGTGAAACCTGCCCTGCGCCGCCGCACCGTGCCGCTTTGACAACGGCGCGTCAATAGCGCCCAGCCGCATTCTGCACGCCGAGCGGCTTCTGTCAATAGATTAGAATATTTCTAAAAACTTGACTATCTTAAGCTTGGGGAGGGGTAATCCGGTCTAGAGTCGGGCTGGTCCGACACGGATGACGACATCGACCCGGCGGATTTCCGCGCCCTTGGGGGGCGCCGGCATCTTGGCCAAGGTCACCGCGTCCGGCGGAATATCGCGCAGCTCGCCGGTTTCCTCGAACAGAAAGTGCTGATGGTCCGAGGTATTTGTGTCAAAGTACGTACGGCTGGCGTCCACCGTCAACTGGCGCAAAAGTCCGGCCTTGGTGAACTGGTGCAAGGTGTTGTAAACCGTCGCCAACGAGACACGCATGCCGCGTGCCATGGCTTCGTTATGGAGGGTTTCGGCGGTTACATGCCGGTCGCCGCCATCGAGCAGAAGACGGGCCAGGGCCAAGCGCTGCCGCGTTGGACGCAACCCAGTGGCCCGCAGACGGCCGACCGCGTGACTGAACGGGCGCTGAACCATGATTGCAGAATAGTATTATTTTGATTCGACAACGACAAGAGTTCTTTGCAATTAAGTCTTTATTGCAAAATAGCCCCCAAAAAGGGTTGATTCTAGTTCTGTGCCCCTTGCCGGCCGCCGGCGGGCATCCGGCGCCGATCGGGGGCATGAAGCGGGGGTCTGGAATGGGGTTTGATCCGAAGCGATGAGCGGACTGATATCGCCACCCGCGCCAGAAGCACCGGCCATGCCGGCGGACGCGGCAACGCGCAGGAACAGCTATTCCTACGAGGACCTGTTGCAATGCGCGCACGGCAAGCTTTTTGGGCCGGGCAACGCGCGCCTGCCATTGCCGCCGATGCTGATGATCGATCGCATTGTCCGCATCGCGGACATCGGCGGCGGTTACGGCAAGGGTGAGATCGAGGCCGAACTCGATATCAATCCGGGCCTGTGGTTCTTCGGCTGCCATTTCGAATCCGATCCGGTGATGCCCGGCTGTTTCGGCCTTGACGCCTTGTGGCAATTGCTCGGTTTCTTCCTCGGCTGGATGCGCGCCCCCGGACGCGGGCGGGCGCTGGGCGTCGGTGAGGTGAAATTCAGCGGCGAAGTGCTGCCCACCGCCCGCCGCGTCTCCTATCACCTGGACATCAAGCGGGTGATTCTGCGAAAGCTCGTGCTCGGCATCGCCGACGGGCTGGTCAAGGTGGACGGCCAGACGATTTACGCAGGCAAGGATCTGCGCGTCGGCCTTATTCCCGCCCCAAGCAGCGCTTAAGGAAGACCGTTATGCGGCGCGTGGTGGTCACCGGTCTCGGGATCGTAAGCAGCATCGGCAACAACCAGGCCGAAGTGCTCGATTCGCTGCGCGAAGGGCGCTCGGGGATTGTCGCCGCCCCCGAATACCGCGAACTCGGCATGCGCAGCCAAGTCCACGGCGCGGTCAAAATCGACCTCGACCAGGCGGTGGACCGGCGGCTGCGGCGATTCATGGGCGACGGCGCGGCGTACAACTACCTCGCCATGAGCCAAGCGGTCGAGGATTCGGGGCTGGAACCCGGCGACGTATCGAACGAGCGCACCGGCCTCATCATGGGCTCCGGCGGGCCTTCCACCAAGAACCTCCTGCTCGCCTTCGACACCGCGCGCCAGAAGGAGCCCAAGCGCGTCGGCCCCTTCATGGTCCCGCGCACCATGTCGAGCACCAATTCCGCCACCCTCGCCACCCCCTTCAAGATCAAGGGCGTGAGCTATTCCATCTCTTCCGCCTGCGCCACCTCGGCCCACTGCATCGGCAACGGGGCCGAGCTGATCCAATGGGGCAAGCAGGACATCGTTTTCGCCGGCGGCGGCGAGGAGCTCGACTGGACGTTGAGCGTGCTCTTCGACGCCATGCCCGCCTTGTCGTCGGGCTATAACGACACGCCCGAAAAGGCGTCGCGCGCCTACGACGCCAAGCGCGACGGCTTCGTCATCGCCGGCGGCGGCGGGACGCTGGTGCTCGAGGAGTTGGGGCACGCCAAGGCCCGGGGCGCCAGGATTTACGCCGAACTGGTGGGCTACGGCGCCACCTCCGACGGTTTCGACATGGTGCAGCCTTCGGGCGAGGGCGCCGTGCGCTGCATTCGCCAGGCGATCAAGGGCAGCGACATTCCGGTGGATTACATCAACACCCACGGCACCTCGACGCCGGTGGGCGACGTGGTGGAATTGCGCGCCCTGCGCGAGGTTTTCGGCGAGCGCGTGCCGCCCTTGAGCTCCACCAAGTCGCTCACCGGCCATTCGCTGGGCGCCGCCGGCGTCCATGAGGCGATTTATTGCCTGCTGATGATGCAAAACAATTTTATTGCCGCCTCCGCCAACATCGAGGAACTCGACGCCGAGGCCCGCGACATGCCCATCGTCCGCGACCGGCGCGACAACATGCGGCTGAACCTGGTGATATCCAACAGTTTCGGCTTCGGCGGCACCAACGCCACCTTGGCGTTTCGGCGCTACGAAAACTAAACGTAAATGCTCGCCGTTGGGCGGCGGCGGGCGACAGGGATGGGTTCCAAAACAAGTGAAAATCCATGAGTGAAGGATTGATGGCCGGCAAGCGCGGCCTGGTGATGGGCGTCGCCAACAGCCACTCCATCGCCTGGGGCATCGCGCGCGTGCTTAACCGGCACGGGGCGGAGCTGGCCTTCACCTACCAGGACGAGGCCTTCGGCAAGCGCGTGCGGCCACTGGCCGAATCGCTCGGCAGCGCCGTGGTTTTGCCCTGCGACGTGGCCGACGAGGCCAGCACCGCCGGCGTTTTCGCCAACCTGGGCAAGCGTTGGGGCGCGATCGATTTCGTCGTCCACGCCATCGCCTATTCCGACAAGGACGAGCTGAAGGGCCATTATGTCGACACCACGCGCGTCAACTTCCTGCGCACCCTCGACATATCCTGCTATTCGTTCACCCACGTGGCGCGCTGCGCCCAGAAGCTGATGCCCCAGGGCGGCGCGCTGCTCACCCTCACCTATATCGGCGCCAACCAGGTGATGCCGAACTACAACGTCATGGGCGTGGCCAAGGCGGCGCTGGAGGCGAGCGTGCGCTACCTCGCCGCCGATCTGGGGCCGCGCGGCGTGCGCGTCAACGCGCTGTCGGCGGGGCCCATGCGCACCCTTGCCGGGTCCGCCATCGGCAGCGCCCGCTATGTCTACAAGTTCAGCCGCGACACCGCGCCGCTTCGCCGCAGCATCGAGCTCGACGACGTGGGCGGGGCCGCGCTCTATCTCTTGAGCGGGCTATCCGCCGGCGTCACCGGCGAGGTGCACCACGTCGATGCCGGCTACCACGTCATCGGCATGCCGCCGCCGCCCCCCAACGGCAACAACAACGCCGCGGGCGGAAACAACAACGGCTGATCCCGAGGCGCATTTCGGGCGACTTGCCCCCCACCCTGTCCCTCCCCCGCAAGGGGGGAGGGAAAATCTGGGCTGACGTAACGATTGCCGCCTCCCCCTCGACGGGGGAGGTCGGCGCGAATCGCCGGGTGGGGGTGAATCAACGATTCGCGGGCTGGTATTAGCCCGGCGTCAGCCGCCCGGCGGCGCGTCAATCCAGCGCCAGCCCCGCCTTGCGCAGGCCGTCGAACAGCGCGGCGCGTTGCTCGGGCGGCCACTGAAGGTGATCGAAGTAGCGGGCGCCGAAGTCGGGCCACTTGCGGCGAAGTTCCGCCAGTTCGGCGGCGGCTTCGCCCTGCCGGCCGAGTTGCGCCAGCGACGCCGCCGCGTAAGCGCGGTTGCGCGGAAAATCGGGATTCAATATCCGCGCCTTGTTCGCGTGTTCGATGCAGGCGGCGAAGTCGCCGGCCATGTAGAGCGCATAGGCCAAGACCGTATGGGCGTACCACAGCCACGGCTCGTGCCGCCCCGTGGCAACGGTCCGCTGCAGCGATTCGATCGCGCCTCGGCCATCGGCCGCAAAAACCAGCGCGATGCCCAGCGCCAGCCAGGCGCGTGGATTGTTCGGGTTGAGCGCGACGGCTTGCTTGCCGGCCTCTATCCCGCCGGCTTTGTGATCGCGTGAGTAATTCAATGCGAAGCTCAAGACTGTATGTGACAAGGCGTCGCCTTCGTCGCTCGCCACCGCGCGCCGTGCATGCTCCAACGCGCGCTGAAACGCCCCGGCATACCCGGTCCAGACGAACAGGCCCTCGGAGATCTCGACCCAGGCTAGCCCCGCATGCGCCGCCGAGAAATCGGGCGCCAGGCGCAGCGCCAGCCCGAAATCGCGCCGCGCAACTTCGTTATCGCCGGGCGTGAAGCGGTTGGCGTGCATCAAGCCGCGCAGGTAATGGTCCCAGGCGTCCAGGCTGTCGGGCGGCTTGCGCGCGCTGCGCTGGGTTTCCGCCAGCCGGACCGCCGGCGCGATCTCGGCGGCCACGCGCTCGGTGATTTCGTCCTGCACGGCGAAGATGTCGGCGAGGTCGCGGTCGTAGCGCTCGGCCCACAGGTGATGGCCGTTGGCGCCGTCGATGAGCTGCGCGGTGATGCGCACGCGCGCGCCGGCCTTGCGCACGCTGCCCTCCAGCACGTAGCGCGCGCCGAGCTCCTTGGCCGCCTTCATCACATCGACGGCGCGGCCCTTGAAGACAAAGGCCGAGTTGCGCGCGATCACCGGGAACTCGCGAAAGCGCGCCAGCGCGGTGATGATCTCCTCGGTGATGCCGTCGGCGAAATATTCCTGCTCGGGATCGCCGCTCATGTTCTGGAACGGCAGCACCGCGATCGCCGGCCGCGCCAGCACCGCGCGCGCCTCGGTCAACTCGTCCGCCGGCTTGTCGTCCACGCGCACGCGGTACACATTGAGCGGCCGGGCGATGTTCTTGAGCGTGTGCTCGCCCATGTCGTCGAAATGGTACGGCAGTTTGTCGCGGACCTGGGTGAACACCGTACGCGACACCAGGACTCCGCCCGGCTCGGCCAGATTCTCCAGCCGCGCCGCGATATTGACTCCGTCGCCGAAAATGTCGCCGTCCTCGAGAATGATGTCGCCGAGATTGACGCCGACGCGGAATTCGATGCGCCGGTCGGGAGGCACGTCCTTGTTGCGTTCGCCCATGCCGCGTTGGATCGCCACCGCGCATTCAACCGCCTCCACGACCGAGGGGAACTCGATCAGGATGCCATCGCCGGTGGTCTTGACGATGCGGCCCTTGTGGGCCGCGACGGATGGGTCGACCAACTCTCGCCGATGCGCCTTCAGGCGATCAAGCGTGCCCGTCTCGTCCGCCCCCATGAGGCGCGAATATCCCGCGATGTCGCCCGCGAGTATGGCAGCGAGGCGGCGCTCGGCCGGCATGTCCGTACCCGATCTCCCCCGATCAGCTACGGACCATAGCACGCCGCCCGGCGTCAGCCGCCGGCGGCGTCGGCCGCCTTGGCCGGGTTGAGGGTCAGGTCCTCGCCCGTGGCCTGGTCCACGGCCTTCATGCTCAGCCGCACCTTGCCGCGCTCGTCGATGCCCAGCACCTTGACCCGCACCTCGTCGCCTTCCTTGACCACGTCGCCGACCTTGGCCACGCGGCGCGGCGCCAGTTCGCTGATGTGAACCAGGCCGTCGCGGGAGCCGAAGAAGTTAACGAAGGCGCCGAAATCCACCGCCTTCACCACCTTGCCCTTGTAGATGACGCCCACTTCGGGCTCGCTGACGATCGATTTGATCCACTGGATCGCGGCGTCGGCGGCGGCGCTGTCCACCGCCGCCACCTTGACCGTGCCATCGTCATCGATGTCGATCTTGGTGTTGGTCTTTTCGGTGATTTCGCGGATCACCTTGCCGCCGGTGCCGATGATCTCGCGGATCTTGTCCTTGGGCACGGTGATCACGGTGATGCGCGGCGCGGTTTCCTTGACGTCGTCGCGCGCGTGGTCGATGGCCTTGGCCATTTCCCCCAGGATATGCAACCGGCCCTCGCGCGCCTGGTTCAGCGCCGTGTGCATGATCGCTTCGGTGATGCCGGTGATCTTTATGTCCATCTGCAGCGCGGTGATGCCGGTGGTCGTACCCGCCACCTTGAAGTCCATGTCGCCCAGATGGTCCTCGTCGCCCAGGATGTCGGACAGCACCACATGGCCTTCCGGCTCCAGGATCAGGCCCATGGCGATGCCCGCCACCGGCGCCTTCAGCGGCACGCCGGCATCCATCAGCGACAGCGAGGCGCCGCACACCGTGGCCATCGACGACGAGCCGTTCGATTCCGTGATCTCGGCCACGACGCGGATGGTGTAGGGAAACACTTCCTTGAGCGGCAGCAACGGCCGGATCGCCCGCCAGGCGAGCTTGCCGTGGCCGATCTCGCGCCGGCCCGGCGATCCCATGCGGCGCGCTTCGCCCACCGAATAGGGAGGAAAGTTGTAGTGCAGCATGAAATGCTCGCGGTACTCGCCCTCCAGCGCGTCGATGATCTGCTCGTCGGTGCCGGTGCCGAGCGTCGTCACCACCAGCGCCTGGGTCTCGCCGCGCGTGAACAGCGCCGCCCCGTGCGCGCGCGGCAGCGCGCCCACTTCGGCGCGGATCGCCCGCACCGTGCGCGTGTCTCGCCCGTCGATGCGCTGGCCGCTTTTCACGATCGCGCCGCGCACGACTTTTTTCTCCAGGCTCTTGAAGGCGTCGGCGGCGACGGTCTTGTCGTGGTCGAGGTCGGCCAGCAGCGCCTCGGCGCGCTTGCGCACCGCGCCCACCAAGTCGTGGCGCGCGCCCTTCAATCGCTCGCGGTAGGCGTCGCGCAAGCCGTCCTCGATGCCATTGGCGTGGAAGCGCTCGAGGATCGCGTCGTAGAGCGGCCTCTCCGGCACCACGATCGGTTCCTTGGCGCAGCGTTCCGCCAGGCCAATGATGGCGTCGATCACCGGTTGAAAGCCCCGGTGCCCGAACATCACCGCGCCGAGCATGATGTCCTCGGGCAATTCGTGCGCCTCGGATTCCACCATCAGCACCGCGTCGGCGGTGCCGGCGACCACGAGGTCGAGTTGGCTTTGCTGCAACTGTTCCGGCGTCGGGTTGAGCACGTACTGCCCGTCGATATAACCGACGCGGGCGGCGCCGATGGGGCCCATGAACGGGATGCCCGAAATCGTCAGCGCCGCCGAGGCGCCGACCAAGGCCACGATGTCGGGGTCGTTTTCCAGGTCGTGGCTCAGCACCGTGCAAATGATCTGGGTTTCGTTGCGGAAATTATCGGCGAACAGCGGCCGGATCGGCCGGTCGATCAGCCGCGAGGTCAGGACTTCCTTTTCCGAAGGCCGCCCCTCGCGCTTGAAGAAGCCGCCCGGGATCTTGCCGGCGGCGAAAGTCTTTTCCTGGTAGTGGACGGTGAGGGGGAAGAAATCGACCCCGGGCCGCGCCGATCTGTCGGCGACCGCGGTGCACAGCACCGTTGTTTCGCCATAAGTGACCAGCACCGCGCCATCCGCCTGCCGCGCCATCTTGCCGCTCTCGATCTTGAGCGTCCGCCCGCCCCAATTCACCGTCTTGGCATGAACATCGAACATTCCGCTTCCGTTCCTTCCTGCGTGCGGCGCCGGCCCCCATGGCCGGCGCCCAAGTACCCGCCATCGCCGATCCGCGCCACGCGCGGACCAAGGATGAAGGGTACAACCCTATTGAATCCGTACCGCTTTCGCGAGGTCGCGGGTGGCGTATCGCGACCCGCGAACTCGCGAAAGCCGGTATTAGGCGCGTCGCGGTCCGGCGCCGCTTATCCGGCGCAGCCGTTCAGCGCCATGAGGTCCGCGAGCAATTTGCGGCTTTGGCCGGCCAGCATTCTGGTTCGCGTCATGTGCACGATGTCGTCCTTGCCGTAGCCGAATTCGTTAACGCCGAAATAGAGCGCGTTCAGCGCCGCGGCGGCCGCGTGCGCCAGGACCGGCGCCGTCGCCGGCCCTTCGCTGGCATCGCTGTCCGCGGCGCCGTCGAGCCAAAGCGCCTGCATCAGCGTCAGGCGCGCGTCGTGGCTGAGGCCGGCGCCGAACACCTCGGCGAACAGCGCGCCCCGCGGCGCCGCGGAATAGGCGCGCGCGTCGCCGCCGCTGAGGCGTCCGTCCAGCACGGCCTTGGTCAATTTTTCCGGTTCGGGCGCCGAGAAATCCGGCCGCGCGTCGCCGGCGGCCATCGCCGCGTCGCCCCGTGGCAGGGGATTGCGGGGACCGGGTTCGTAGACCGGCCAGGCTTCCGGGTGCGTTCGCCAGAACTCCGGCGGCAAGCGGCGGTCGGGAGCTTCCCTTGGAGCCGGCGCCCGCCGCTGGGCGCCGGGCGCGGCGGCGCGCGGATGAAGCGTTACGATCGAGCTCGCCTTGACGCGGCGCGATGTCCGGCGCGCGGGCGCGAGCTTCGTTTCATCCTCGACAGTCTCGACCGCCGCCACCGGCGACCGACGCAATCGTTTGCCGCGCATGTTCTACCCGCGTGTTTCGTGGTGTGGACTTAACCTAGTCTCCGCGCCCTAAAAATTCCGATAAAGCGCCGGCGGAACCGCCGCTTCATTGCCAGCAACTCAGGCGCGCGATGAAGGCGCCGGCGCTATCCGCCGATCCGCGCCGCCCGGCGGGAATGTGATCGTCGCCGAGCTTGTAGGCGGCGCCGTGCTCGGCCAGAAACGGCAGCACCGTCGAATTCGAAATGGCGAAACCGATGTCGCGGATCAACTGCCCGGTGGCCTGATAGACCTTGACGGTGTTGAGCTTGGCGCTGACGATGCCGATGACCTGGCCGCGATCGTCGAGCACCGGGCCGCCGGAGTTGCCGCCCCGCACCTCGACCCGCAGCGCCAGGCGGCCGGGTTCGTCGTTCCGCAAATTCGGCGGCGCTGTCGCCAGCAGATCGCCGGCCGCGATCTGCGGCTGGATCGTCGGCAGGCCCATGTCGGGAAAGCCGACAATGGCGATGCGCGTGCCGGGCGCCGGACTCGACCCGGCGCGAAACGTCGCCGCCTCGCGCGGCGACAGGTCGGTGTCCAGCAGCGCCAGGTCGTGCTCCACGTCGACGGCCAAGACCTTGGCCTCCGCCGTTTGGCCATTGTCGGTTTCCGCCGATATCATCGAGCAGTCCCCGACAACATGTTGATTGGTGAGGATGGCGCCGTCCGCGGAAACGAAAAATCCGGTGCCCACGGCGGCCAGCCGCTTGTTGCGGAAATTGAGCGTCGGACGCCGCTCGATGCTGTCGAGCACGCGCCGGTCGCGGCGTTCATGGACGTCGAGCGCCGATTCCGCCGACACGATTTCGCCCCGGCATTCGGCGGCGAGCAGCACGTTGACCGCGTCTCGCGCCTGGTCATAGCAATAAACGTACGGCCGATCCGGCGGCAGCGCCGGTTGGGCGGTGGCGGGCAACGGTTCCCACGGCCACGCCCCCGCCGCCGCGATCGCGGCGAGCACGACGCGGTTCAAGCTCATGGCGCCACCTGGCGGTCGCGCCGGTCCGCCAATTCGTCGTTCGCCGGCAGATCACGGGCGCGAACCAGCAGCGCCACCGTGCGCTCGGCGTTGCCGTCCCAGGTCAAGCGGCGGCGCGTCATCGCTTCCCGCGCCGCGCGGCCGAGGCGGCGGCGCTCCTCGGGCTTGTCCATCAGCTTCTCGATGGCGCGCGCGAGCGCCAGCGGGTTTTCAGGATCGAACAGCAGCGCCGTGTCGCCGTCATCCAGCAGCTCGCGGATGTTCGGCATCGCCGGCGCCACGATGGCGCATCCCGCCGCCATATACTCGATGATCTTGAGCGGCGAGGCGTAGGACGTGACCGCCGGCTGCAAGGCGATATCGAAGGCGGTGGCGTAATGCGCCACCTTGTCGGGGGTGACCAGCCCGGCGAAATCCACCCGGTCGGCAACGCCTAGGCTGCGCGCCTGCCGGGTCAGCT
Source organism: uncultured Rhodospirillaceae bacterium (assembly GCA_964542505.1). Taxonomy (GTDB): domain Bacteria; phylum Pseudomonadota; class Alphaproteobacteria; order Ferrovibrionales; family Ferrovibrionaceae; genus CAZIVY01. Next base: position 12,073 of record CAZIVY010000569.1, on the reverse strand, counting down.
CCGGGATCGCCGGTCCGTCGCCCACGATCAGCAGCCGCGCGGCCCGCGCCGCGGGCGCGCTCGCCATCCACTGGATCACGCGGTCGAGCCCATGCCAGGAACGGACGAAGCCGGTGAAGCCCAGCACCACGCCCGCGCCGACGCCGAGCCGCCGCTTCGCCTCGGCGCTATCGGGCAGATGGCGGTAGCGTTCCGGGTCGATGCCGTTCGCCATGACCACGATGCGGTGGTCGGGAACGCCGCCCGCGCGCACATACTGGGCCAGCACCCCGGTCACCGAAACGACGAAATCGGCGCTCCCCCAGGTCACCCGTTCGCCCCAGCGCGCCAGCGGCCCTAGCGCCAAGCCGCCGTAGCGCTCGCGCTCCTCGCTCAGCGGCGCGTTGACCTCCACCACCAGCGGCAGGCCGCTCAAGCGCTTGAACCAGGCGCCGGCCAGCAGGAAAAGATTGTAGCGCTCGTACACCGCGTCCGGCCGATGGCGCCACCAGGCGTGGACCAGCCGCGCGAAAGCCACGATGTTGTAGGTGAACTCAAGCGCTTCGTAGATCGCCTTTGGCAGGCTCTTGATCCAGCCGCCGCCGCCGGCGCCGAAGGCCGCCTGGCCGAATCCCGAGGGTCCGACCATCACCACCTCGTGCCCGAGCCGGCGAAGGGCGGCCACCATTTCCGAAATGTGGACGTACTGGCCGTCCTTGGAGCGAATGCGGTGGTGGTAGAGAATTTTCATGGTTCTCGCTCGATTGCCCACGGCCCTTCGCGCGCCGATTCCGGCGCCGCGAATCGAGCCTCACGCTAACCGAGAATGATGAGCGAAACCTTCGCCGACGTGGTAAACGCGCCGGTCAGCTTTTCCCTGCATGGGCCATGCGTGGCGCCACGATGGATCGGAACAGCGACATTTGTCCCGCGGTCGTCGCCTCCCAGCCATGGCGCTCGGCATAAGCGCGGGTGACGGCGGGGGCGCGCCGGTCGTCCAGCAGCCGCCGCACCGCGCGGGCGATGCCGGCGGCCGAGCGTTCCTCCAGCAGCTCGCCCGCCGCCCAATCCGAAACCGCTTCCGGCACGCCGCCCACCGCCGCCGCCGCGACCGGCGTGCCGCACGCCATGGATTCGAGCAAGACGTTCGGCCAGCCCTCGCGCACGGACGCCAGCACCAGGACATCCGCCGCCCGGTAAACGCCGCCCAGTTCCTCATGGGCGACGCGCCCGGTGAAGCGCACGCGCTGGCCGACGCCAAGCCGCGCGGCCAAGGCGCGCAGCGCGCCTTCCTCCGGCCCCTCGCCGACGATCAACAAGCCCGCATCCGGCAGCATCGGCAACGCGCCTATCGCCAAATGGTGGCCCTTGGCGGCGATCAGATTCCCCACCGAGGCCAAGGTCGGCCCGGCAAACCCGAACCGCCGGCGCGCGCTCCCGCGGTCCTCGGCATGAAACAAGTCGAGATCGACGCCGTTCCGCAGCACGCGGATCTTGTCCGCCCCGGCCCCAAGCGCCACCAGCTTTTCCTTGAGCGCCGCCGACACCGCGATCACCCCCGCCGCGGCCCGCGCCGCCGCCAGGATCATGCGCCGCGGCAGCGCATGGTCGGGCAGCAGATTGATGTCGCTGCCGCGCGCCGTGATCACCAGCGGCTTGCCGAAGCGGCGCGCCAGCCACATGGCGGCGACGCCGTCGGGATAGAAATAATGCGCGTCGATGGCGTCGAAAGCGAAGCCGCGGCCCAGCGCCTCGATGCGACCCACGGCGCCCGCGTAGAGCAGCATCGGCGCCAGCGACATGCCGATCTTCGGCGCCACCGGAAAGCGCGGATGGTGGATGGCGATGCCGTGCCGCGTTTCCGCCGCCGGCACGCGCGCGTAACGCGCATAGCTGCCGAAGATCGGCGCGCCCGAGGGGAAATAGGGCACCGGCGCCACCACCTCGGCCTTCACGCCGCCGCCGGCCAGCAAGTGGCGCAAGCGGTTCTCGACGAAAACGCCGTGCGTCGGCTGCTCCGCGTTCGGATAGAGCGTGGTGAAGGTAAGGAGCCGCAACGGACTGCCGCCAAGGTCGGGGCTGTGAGCGGTCACGGCGTCAATCCTTGCCCGCCGACGACGCCGCGTACCACGCCAGGCCCAGCCACTCGTGCATCGCGTAGGCGCTGCGCTGGAGCGCAACGGCGGAGGGCAGGAAATTTTGCGCCCCCCAGTCCGGCGCCGGCGTCGCCCGCGTCGGCGCCGCCATGACCAGGAACCCCGCGCGCTCGAACGCGGCGGCGGCGCGCTTCATGTGCCAGGCATGGGTCACCAGCAGCACCTTGGTCACGCCCAGGGGCCGGAGCAAGGCGGCGCTCAATTTCGCGTTCTCCGCCGTCGTGCGCGAGGCGGGCTCCGTCCAGCGCACCGGCACCGCGAATTCCGCCACCAGCACGTCGCGCATCATCTCGCCCACCGGCCGGCGTTCCGGCGCCAGCATGCCGCCGCTGACCAGAAGCGGCAGCCCCGAGCGCCGCTGCACGTCGGCGGCGTAGCGCGCGCGTTCGAGCGAAAGCGCGCCGACCGTTTCCCCGCCGTATTCCGGGGCAAAGTGCGTCCCGTCGCCGCCGAGGAGCACGATCGCCTGCGCGTCGCCGGCGATCGTGCCGGGCGGCAAGGGCGGATAGGTTTCCAGTGTCCGCAACGCCAGCGCCGCCACCCCCGGCATGCTGAGCAGCGCCAACAGGACCAGCGCCGCCGCGATCATGGTATCGCCGGCGCGCCGCCAGCGCCGGCGCACAAGCACGCCGGCCAAAGCCAGAAGGAGAAGATTGAGCGGCGGCAGCAGCAGCGATTTCAGCACGTCCGAGTCCTCGTTCGCGTGCGTGATGCCTACCACGCGCGCAGCCATTCGAGCGTTAACGCCGCCACCCGCCCGCGCCAAGCGGCGGTGGAGAAAGTGTGATCGGCGCCGGCGATGTCGTGCCGAGTGACGCGCGGATCGGCCATGAGCTGCCGCCATTCCGCCGAGCGCTGGACGGTATCGGCGAATTCCTTGGCCACCAGGTCATTGCCGCTGGTGACCACCAACACGGGGCCCTTGAAACGCGCCAGGCCGAGCGCCATGCGCTGGCCGAGCGTGCTCCCGCCCGACCCCGAGATGCGGCCGAGATTTTGCCGGAGTTGGCCGAGCGCCGCGCCGAAATCGACCCCGCCGCGCGCCAGCTTGCGCCAAAATTCCCCCGTCAGCAGGCGGCCGGGGTAATAGTGCTTGATGCGCGCGCGCGCCAGGCCTTCTTCGCTCCTCACCCAGGGGTTGAGCAGCACCAAGCCCTTGATGCGCGGATCGCGGTGCGCGTAGTCCAGGATCGCGGACGCCCCATCGCACAGCCCCCACAAGACGATTTCGCTCACGCCTGTTTCGCGGGCGGAAAATTCGTCCACGGCGGCGGCGATGTCGGGGCCGATGGCCTCGAAGCCGGAAAATTCGCCGTCGCTGTCGCCCATGCCCCGGCAGTCGAAGCGCAAGCTCGGAATGCCCGCTGGCGCCAACTGGCGCGCCAGAAGCACGAATTGGCGGTGGCTGCCGGCGCGGTATTGCGGCCCGCCGACGACGACCACCACGCCGCGCCGCGCGGGCCGCGGGCTCGGGTGCAAGACGCCGGCAAGCATCGATCCCCGGCAAGGAAATGTCAGCGCGGCCTCCGCCACGATCGTGGGCGCCACGGTCATGGGCGCAACTCTTTTACCCACCCGGCCATGGCCGCGAGCCATGCCGGCGACACCGTGGTTTCCGCCGTGGACCAGAACGGCTCGCCCGCCACCGCGCGGTGAGTAACGGCCAAGCCGTCCCGGCGCCATTCGTCCATCACCCGCGCGGTTTCCGGCAACGGCGCCGCGCCGCCGGTCGCCACCTCGAACCAGTCCACGGGGAGCGCCGCCTGGCGCACGAGGAATTCAAGTTGCGCGCCCGCGATATCCGCCGCCAGTTGCGGATGAAGATCATAGCCGGCGATTTCCAGGCTCTCGCCCGCGGCCAGGCGGCGGCGGAGCGCGCGTGTCGTGGCGCCTTCCGCGCCGGCGCTGGCCTCGGCCGCCAGGCGAATGCGCAGGAATTGGGTGAGGAACGCGTCCCCGTTGGCGACCGGCTGCCAAAGGAGCAGGCGTTGAAAGCGGCCGGGATGGCGGGCCGCCGTGGCCGCCGCCAGCACGGCGCCGAGCCGCAGGCCCCACAGGACCAGGCGCTGGCGCCCACGGGCCCGCAGCCAGTCGGCGGCGGCGATCGCGTCCGCCTGCCAAAGCGGCCATCGCGCCGCCTCGAAATCGCCGCCCGAATCGCCGCAACCGTGGGGGTCGAGCAACAGCACGCCAAGGCCCTGGGCGGCCAGCGCCCGCGCCTGCAGCGCCACCAGGCGCCGCGCGCGGTTCATTTCCTCGGCGAAGGGCGGCAGATAGACGGCGTCGCCCAGGTCATGGGCGTCGGCCGCCGGCCGGTGATAGACGGCGAACAGCGGTCCTCCGGCGCCGGGAATGAAAACCGGCTCGAAGCCCGCCTGGCGGTTCAGGTCCGCCGTTTGCGCTCGATAAACCCGCATAGGCTGCCTACGGTGTCGAAGGTTTCGGCGCTGATCTCGTCATCCTCGACCGCGATGCCGAAACGCTCCTCGATGCTGGCGATGACCGCGACCACGGCCATGGAGTCGAGTTCCGGCAGATTGCCGAGCAAGGGCGTGGAAAGCTCCAAATGACGGGCGCGCTCGCCAAGGGCCAGCGCGTCCCGTAGCACGCCGCGCACGTCGTCGAGTATCGCCATGATTGCTGCCCTTCGCCGGCGGCCCGGTCCTCAATCTCGCGGCGGGAGCATTTTGCGGCGCAGTCGTTAACGCTTCGCCAATAATCGCCGCACGCGGCCGGCGCCGTGGCGGCAAAGCCCGATCAACCCCCGCGGGCTGAACGGGTTGAACGCCACCATGCCCCAGCGTTCCCGCCTGCGGCTCATCCAGTCCTTCTTGTAGGCGTCGTCGCCGCTGCCATAATCGATCTCGCGCACCCCATCGGCCTCGATCGCCCGCTCGACCATGCGCAAGGTCAGGAGCGAACCCACCGACAGATGGGCGAATCGCGGATGATAAGCTAGCTTGTAGATCACCGCCCGCCCTTCCGCCACCAGCCAAAGCTGCGCCGCCGCCGGCTCGCCGCCCACGTGCATGATCCCGAGCCGCAGCCAGCCTTCGCGCGCCATGGCGCGCATCAGGCCGGGAATGAAATTCGGCGCTGCTTCAGCCTCCTTCCAACTGGCGGCATATATGCTTTCGTAAGCCGCCAAGGCCGCCGGCAATGGGGCGGCGGTGGCGATCAATTCGAAGCGTGCGTCGCCCGCCTGATCCAGCTTCTTCGCCTTGCGCTTGAGGGTGTTGCGCAATGCCGAGGGCCGCCCGGACAGATAGGCGTCGAGCGACGGCCCCTCGATCGGCTCGAACCAATTGGCGAAGTTGCGGTAGCGGCCCACGGCGTAGCCGGCGGCGGCGAAGGCGGCGCAAAGATCGGCGTAAAGCGCCTGATCCGCCGGCAGGTAGTCAAGGCGCACGCTGGCCCAGGCTGGCCGCTCGGCGCGAATGGCGCGGGCAAGGGTGCCCAGCGCTTGCGCAGCCGTGAGGCCGTGGGACCGCAAAGCCCCGGCATGCAACAGGGGCGCGAAGTCGCAGGTGTAGGCGGCCGCCAGCGCGCGCAGCATGCCGGGCTCGTCCGCCGAATGCTGCATCGCCAGCAGCGCCAGCGGCGTCGCCTTTGGCTCCGCGCTTTCCAGCGCATAAAGGCGCGGGCGGCAGATCGGACCCGCGGCGTTGGCCGCCAGGTTGGCGAACCAGGCGCGGCTAAGAAAGACGCTCTGGCGCGCGCCCTCGGCGAACAGCGCATCGAATCGCGGCGGCAAGGCGTCAAGGTCCGCATAGACGGCGACGCGCACACCGCCGGGCACAAGATCGCGCGGTGGCTTAGCGATGAAATCGTGGCGCGTCATGATGGTCGCGGCGTGCGCGCGGTTCCCGGCGGTTCGCGGCCCCGGCGGGGCCAAGCGTCGACCCGCCATACTTGGCCGCGCGGATTAATTTATTCTTCATGCCGCGGCCTTAGTTGATGGGGGCAGTTCCTACTGTCGCCGAGCGCGGTCGACGAAGACCGTTTCAAAGAGCGGTACCATGAGCGCCCTGCTGACCGACTTGCTGTCAGCCGCCGCCGGCAAGAGTCCGGCCGCGACCGCCCTTGTCCATCGCCAAGGCACGCTGAGTTACGGCGAGCTTGGCCTGCGCGTCGAGGCCGCGGCGCGGGGATTCCTCGCGCTTGGCATCGGGCGCGCCGAGCGCATCGGCATCTATCTCGACAAGCGTTTCGAGACCGTGATCGGCCTGTTCGCCGCCGCCGCCGCCGGCTGCGCCTTCGTGCCCATCAACCCGCTGCTCAAGGCGCGTCAGGTGGGCCACATCTTGCGCGATTGCCAGATCCGCCTGCTGGTTACCTCCGCCGACCGGCGGCGCGCGCTGGTGGAGGAACTGGCGGACGCGCCCGATCTTCGCCACCTGGTGCAAGTGGATGGGGTGCAAGCGGATGGCGGGCCGGAGGCCGCCGCGAGCTATTCCACCATCGGCTGGAACGCCTTTATCGCCGAGGGCGGAAACGCGAACTCCGTCCCCCACCGGGTCATCGACCAGGACATGGCGGCCATTCTCTACACCTCGGGCAGCACCGGCCTGCCCAAGGGCGTGGTGCTGTCGCACCGCAATCTGGTGGCCGGCGCCGCGAGCGTCAGTTCCTATCTCGGCCACCGGCCCGAGGATCGGATTCTGGCGCTGCTGCCCTTGTCGTTCGACGCCGGGTTGAGCCAGGTGACAACCGCCTTTCGCGCCCGCGCGTCCGTGGTGCTGCTCGACTATTTGTTGCCCCAGGACGTGGTCAAGACCATCGCCGCCCAGCGCGTCACCGGGCTTACCGGGGTGCCGCCATTGTGGAATCAGTTGGCGGAGCTGGAGTGGCCCGAGGCCGCGCGCCAGAGCTTGCGTTACTTCGCCAACACCGGCGGCCACATGCCGCGCCCGACCCTGGACCGCCTGCGCAAGCTGCTGCCCCGCGCCGAGCCTTTCCTGATGTACGGATTGACCGAGGCCTTTCGCTCCACCTTCCTGCCGCCCGCCGAGGTGGATCGCCGGCCCGATTCCATCGGCAAGGCCATTCCCAACGCGGAAATCCTGGTGGTGGGCGAGGACGGCCGTTTGTGCGGTCCGGGCGAGCAGGGCGAATTGGTCCACCGCGGCGCGCTGGTGGCGCAAGGGTATTGGAACGACCCGGTGCAGACCGCCGAGCGCTTTCGCCCCGCCCCTGGGCGCGACCCCGGCCTCAGGTTGCCGGAAATCGCCGTCTGGTCCGGCGACACGGTGCGCCTCGACGAGGAAGGTTTTCTCTACTTCGTCGGCCGCCGCGACGACATGATCAAGACCTCCGGCTACCGCGTCAGTCCCACCGAGGTCGAGGCCGCGATTTACGCCGGCCGCGGCGTGGGCGAGGCGGTGGCCGTGGGCGTCCCTCATGCCAGGTTAGGCCAGGCGATTGTCGTCATCGCCACGCCCGCGCGCGGCGAAAGCATCGACCGCGGCGCGTTGATGGCCCATTGCCGCAAGCAGCTTCCCTCGTTCATGGTGCCGCTTGAAATCATCGAGCGGCCCCATTTGCCGCGCAATGCCAATGGCAAGATCGACCGCAAGGCGCTGGCGCGGGAACTGGCGCAGCATTTCCTGGAGCCGGTGTCATGACCCGGCCGCCGCGCGAGCACGCAAGCCCCGGCGGCTTTCCCGCCGAGGACGGATGCCTGACCATCGGCGGCGTGAAGCTGACGCGGCTCGCCGAACTGATCGGCCGCACGCCCTTCTATGCCTATGACCGCGCCCTGATCGCGGCGCGGGTGGCGGAATTGCGCCGGCTCCTGCCGAAGGACATCGAACTCCATTACGCCATCAAGGCCAACCCCATGCCGGCGGTGGTGCAGCATTTGCGCGCCTTGGTGGACGGCTTCGACGTCGCCTCGGCGGGCGAAATGCGGGTGGCGCTCGACGCCGGCATGGCGCCCGCGGCCATCGGCTTCGCCGGCCCCGGCAAGAGCGCCGCCGAACTTTGCCAGGCGGTCGCGGCCGGCGTCACCGTCACCCTCGAATCCGAACCGGAAATGCGCGCCCTGGCCGCGCTCGCGCGCCGCGCCGGCGTTACCCCCCGTGTCCTGGTGCGCGTCAATCCCGATTTCGAGTTGAAAGCCGCCGGCATGCGCATGGGTGGTGGGGCCAAGCCCTTCGGCGTCGACGCCGAGAAAGTACCGGCGATGCTGGCGGCCATGCGGCCGCTCGGCCTCGCCTTCGCCGGCTTCCACATTTTCGCCGGATCGCAGAGCTTGAACGTGGACGCCATTGCCGAGGCGCAAGCCCGCTCGGTGGAGTTGGCGGCGCGCCTCGCGGTGGACGCCCCGTCGCCGGTGACGGCGCTCAACCTCGGCGGCGGCTTCGGCATTCCCTATTTCCCCGGCGACATGCCGCTCGATCTGGCGGCGGTCGGCGCGCGTCTGGCCGCGCTCATGCCCACGCTCCGCCGCGACCTGCCGGAGGCGCGGCCGTTGATCGAGCTTGGCCGCTACATCGTCGGCGAGGCCGGGCTTTACGTCTGCCGCGTGCAGGAGCGGAAGGAATCGCGCGGTCAGGTATTCCTGATCACCGACGGCGGCCTGCACCACCATCTGGCGGCGTCGGGAAACCTGGGCCAGGTGATCCGCAAGAACTACCCGCTGGCGCTGGCCAACCGCGCCGGCGTGCGCGAGCTTGAAACCGTCACCGTCGTCGGCCCGCTATGCACGCCGCTCGACGTTCTCGCCGACAGGACGTCGTTGCCGCGCGCCCAGGCCGGCGACCTGATCGTGGTGTTTCAGTCCGGCGCCTACGGCTTGACCGCGAGCCCTACCGCTTTCCTCAGTCACCCGCCGCCGGCCGAAGTCCTGTTGTGACCCCGGCCCGCGCGCCTGACGCGAGGGTTTCGGCGATGAATTTCTCCACGCGGCCATACTGCTCGCCCCGCGACATTCCTGCCGCCGCCGACGGCGGCGGCAGGTCGATGACGCCACGGTTCTTTTTCTCGGAAAGCCACCGGCGAAGCGCGGCGGCGATGGCCTCCGGCTCGTTGGCGACAACGCCCGCGGCGCGTTCCCCGATCAGCGTCGCCGGCACGCCCTGGGGATAGCCCAGCAGCAAGATCGGGCGCCGCGACGCCAGATACTCGAACAGCTTTCCGGGGCAATTGCCACGCTCGCGCGGGTCGTTCCATTGCAACAGCAGCAGCACGTCGGCTTGCGCTTGCAGGCGGAGCGATTCGCGGTAGTTCACCCGGCCGTGGACATGCACCAGGCGCTCCACGCCGTGTCGCTTGATCGACGGATCCAACAGGTCCGGATCGGCGCCATAGAAATGGACGCGGATGCTGTCGGCGTCCGCTCCCATGCCCGCCAGCGCCTTGAGCAAGGGCGAGGGATCGCGCCGGTTGGGATAAAGAATCCCCGTATAGACGATTTCGAGTTGAGCGGATTTCCCCGGGGCGATGGCGCCAAGGTCGGCGAAGTCGGCGGCGTCATAGCCATTATAGGCCACGCATACACGCTTGCCCCAGCGCGCGCGGTAATCCGCGGCCCAGGGTTCGGACACGGTGACGATGCCCGCGGCGCTCCGCAGAAGGCGGTCTTCCATCCGCCGGTCGATCCAGCTACGCCACGGCGGCAGCGGCGGATCGTCGTAGGGATCCTCGCTCCAGCGGTCGCGGTACTCGGCCAGCCAGGGGATGCCAAACTTTCGCGCCAGGCGGTTGGCGACCACGAACACCGTGTGCGGCGGCGCGCTGGCGTAGATGAGGTCCGGCCGCCACTGGCTGAGAACGCGCTTTGCCGCCCGCAAGGCGTGGGGCGTCCAGCCGATGCGTGAATCGGGCACGTTCAGCGCATTGGTGTAGAGATGCCCCAATTGCCGCAACAGCCCGCCGCCATCGCCGCCCGAATTGGCGGCCGCCGTGCCGGTTGCGGCGGGCGCGGTGGCGTCATGGCCGTTCAGCCGCTTACGCCAGGATTGCACATTGCGCGGCAAGGCGTTGATGTCGTACCAGCGCGTCGACGTCACCCGCTCGGCGGGCAATTCCAGCGGCAACGACCCGCCTTCGGCATCGGCATCGCCGCAAATGACGCGCACGTCGTGCCCGGCCGCCAAAAGATGCTTGGCCAGCTTTCCGACCCTGAGCGACCCCATGCCGCCGGCCGGGGGGAAGTACCAGGAAAGAATGAGTATTTTCACGCGCCCTCGCTTAGGCGGCCATGTTTGGCGGGCGGCGTTAACAATCGCTTAAAAGCATTCAGGCGCTCAGGCGCCGCGGCCCCGCCGCCAATGGCGGCCGAGCCACGGCATGACCGCGTCGAGGATGATCCGCTCCGCCCCGTGGACTCGCCCCTGCAGCCGCCACAGCAACAGATGGACGGCGACGTAGCAAATGGCGCCCACCGCGGCGCCGCTGAAAAGCTGCAGCAACGGGTGGGCGCCGAGGCCCGCCATCGTTCCAAATCCGTCGATCCACAACCACGTTGCGCCGCTCATGAAAAGGGCCGCCGCCCCAGTGCGCCATACGGCGCCGAGCAACGCCAGCGGCGATACCTTGAGCGCGGTCAGGCTGACGGCAAGGCTGACCACCAGGTTGATGGCCGCCGCCACCCCGAAGGCGATCGCCATGCCCACCACCCCGCCCATCATCGCGCCCGCGATCAGGAGCGGGGTTTGCACGGCCGCCGTGGTCACCGCGATCACGGTGGTGAGCTTGGGCCGCCCGACGGCAAGCAAGGCCGCGATGGTCAACGACCCGCCAAGCCTTACCGCCCCTTGCACCGCCAGCACCTGAAGCAGCGGAATCACCGCGACCCAATTGCCGCCCAGCGTCACCCGCACCAAGGGGTCGGCCACCAGCGCGAGCCCGATGGCCGCCGGCAACGCGATCGCCAGCAGGACGGCGGCGCTGTCCACATAGGTGCGGGCCAAGGCCACCGGGTCGTGCGCCAGTTTGGCGAAACCGGGAAATAGGGCGCGCTGCACCGGCCACACCAATTCCGTGGTCGGCAAGTCCGAAATCTCGCGCGCCACGGCGTAGAGGCCGAGTTCGTGGGGCGACACCATGCGGCCGAGGATGAAGATATCGGCGCGGTTGAGCACGAAGTTCAGAATATTGTTGGCCAGCAGCCATTTGGTGAAATGGACCAAGGGCCGCCACTGGCTCAAGGAAAGGCGCGGGCGGAACGGGTGCAGCACGTAGCTCAGCGCCAGCCCGGTGGTATGCGACGCCAGGATTCCGCAGACCAAGGCCCAATAGTCGCGCCACAGGAACGCCAGGCACCCGGTGACCGTGAAACCGACAATCTTTTGCGCGATCTGGAAGCGGAATTCGCGCTCGAACGTCATGTCCTTGCGGAAATCCACGACGCCGATGTTTTGCAGCGCGTCGACCACTGTGCCGATGGCCAGGACCAGCACCACCGCTTCCAGGCGCGGTTCGCGGAAGAACGCCGCCGCCGCCGACGCACCCAGAACCAGCAGGCTGGCGAGAATGGCGCCCCGGATGAGGCCCAGCGTCCACGCCGTGTCGTAAAGCTGCCGGTCGGCCTTGCCGTCGCGGATCAGGGCGAAGTCGAAACTGAACAGGCTGAAGACTTCCAGCGCGATCACCAGCGCGGTGGCCAGCGTCACCAGCCCGAAGTCCTCGGGGATCAGCAGCCGCGCCAGGATGAAGGTGCTGATCAGGCCGATGGCGCGAACCGCCAGCCGCGTCGCCACGGTCCAGGCGGCGCTGGTGGCCATTTTCCGCCCGATATTGATGGGTTTGGCTTCCATGCCCCAGGATCATGGTCCAGGCCGAGGAAAAGAAATATTAACCGCGCGGCAATAATCTTTTCCCTTGTTTGCTGGTTCGCTGGCGCGCACCCCCAAGGGCAAGGCGATGAAACCATCTGTCGTTCACTTGATCGCCGCCGCGCGGCCCAATTTCATGAAGATCGCGCCCCTGTGGCA